>NZ_CEXLVS010000155.1:0-7278 GCF_982684285.1 Salinicola sp.
GGGCCTGGCGCATCGCTTCCGCTGCGCCACTGCCATCCGGGCGGGGGGCGGAGATGTGGTGAGCGTCGACGCTCTCGCCAACGCCGGCGAGCTGGACACCGCCGCTCTCGGGCGTCACCACGAACAGGGCTGCCGCTTCGCCGAGATTGATCCCGTCGCGATGCCGGGAGAAGGGCTGACAGGGGGTGTCGCTGACGGCTTCCAGACTCAGGAATCCATTGACCGTGAGGCGACACAGGCTGTCGGCGCCGCCGGCGATCACCGCATCGCACTGGCCACTCTTGAGCAGGCGCCTGGCGCTGGCCAGCGCTCTGGCACTGGAGCTGCAGGCCGTCGACAGCGTATAGCAGGGGCCGGTGATTCCCAGACGCTCAGCGATGAAGCGCGCCGGCGCTCCCAGCTCCTGGCGCGCGTAGGCGAAGGTTTCCGGCAGCGGCCCTTCGCGGCCACTCTCCGCCAATGCCGACTCGGTCTCACCGATGCCGGAGGTGCTGCTGCCGATGACCACTCCGATCCGATCGCCCGGCACCGAGGAAAGCAGCGACTCGATCTCGTCGCCGAGGCGAGCCAGGGCGAGCGCCAGCAGCCGGTTGTTGCGGCTGCGGTGGTCCTTTGGCCACTGGCTGTCGTCGGGCAGTTCGCTGGTGACCTGTCCCAACGGCAGGGGACGGCCCGGGGTGAAGGCGTCGCTGGTGGTTAGGCCGCGCTGACCCGAGAACAGGGCGTGGCCGATCGTGTCCAGATCGTCGCCCAGCGAGCAGACGACGCCGGGGCGGGACAGGCGACAAGAAGAGGCCGTCATGAATCATCGTTCTCCTGCATCGGGGCGATCGTCAACCGGTAGTGGCCCTGGCGGTCGTCCAGCATCAGCGTCTCGGAGCGATCGCGATCCGGCGCCGGCGTGATGCGAGCGACCAGGCTTCCCCGATAGCTGATGTCGCGACTCGTCGCGCTGTCGACGACCCGCCAGGCGCTCCCCGCGAAGGCGTCGTGCAGGGCGTCGATCGGCCACAGGCTCCACTCCAGGCGCGATGCCAGCCATTGTGGCGGCATCGGCAGTTGGGGTTCACCCGGCGCGTCGCCCGCTTCGAAGCGCGCGCCCTCGGCGTCGCGAACCAGCGTCGTCAGGCGCTGACCGTAGGGCGTCACCAGCACCGCACGCAGGCGGTCCGGATCGATCCGGATGAACGCGATCAAGGTGCGGGCTTCGCCTCCGTCCGGTTCGAACGTCAGTCGGCTTTTCAGCGTGTCGGTCGTGGTGGCGGCGGCCAGCGGCGGCGTCGGCGACACCGGTGGACTCAAGCTGCAGGCGGACAGGGCGAACGCCAGGCACAGCGGCAGCAGGAGGGGAAAGCCGCGCATCACCGTCCGGTCTCCGGCGACGGGCCAGCATCCGGCTGACGCGCACCGGCGGTCCCGGAGCCCGACGCCCTCGATGCCGCCTGTCTCTCGCAGAGGTCGGCCAGCGTGTCGATATGCCGGGCCGAGTCGGTGACGAACGGGTTGCGACGGTCCCAGGCGTAGCCGGCCAGAATGGCGCTGATGCGCTCCTTGATATCGCGGGGTGCGTCGGCGTGAAAGATGATGGTCTGGAGTCTGCCGTCGTACCAGGCGTCGACGAAGGCGCGAAACGTCTCGATGCCTTCGCGCAGCGGTGCCTCGAACCGGCCAAGCCAGTCGATGGCCTCACCGGCCAGTTGGCGATCCACCAGCGGTGCCGCCAGGCTTGCCGATTTCAGCGCAATGGTCACACCGGAAGAGAACACCGGGTCCAGGAACTCGCCGGCGTTGCCCAGCAGCACATAACCGGGCCCATGGAGACGCGTCACGTCGGCGGAATAGCCGCCGAGTTCAGCGATCGGTCGGGTCGGCCGCGAGCCGCCGAGCAGCTGGCGGAAACGCGGCTCGGCGTCGATCAGCGCCTGCCAGCGGGCCTCGGTCGAATCGCCGTAGGCGCTCATGCGCTCTGTCTGGCCGACCACGCCCACCGAAGCGCGCTGGTTGCGGAAAGGGATCAGCCAGTACCAGATGCCGGCATCGTCGGGATGAACGCCGATGAGGATCTTCTCGCGATCATGGCTCGGCGCCACCGGGCAGCCTTCGACATGAGTGAACAGCGCGGTGCGGGGGGCCTGGCGGGCGTCGCGCTCGAGCGCCTCGAGCCGGGCCAGTACGCGTCCGTAACCGCTGGCGTCGACGACGAAGCGGGCGGTCAGCGTGCTGGCGTTGCCGGATTCATCGACGACATCGACCTGGGGGCGATCGGGATCGGCGCGGAACGCGGTGACGGTGATGCCGAATTCGACCTTCGCGCCTTTCGCGCGGGCGGCCTCGATCAGCCGGTGGTCGAAGTCGGCGCGCTCGACCTGAAACGTCGTGCCCCAGCCCGGCGTGAATTTGTGGCGGAAGTCGATCGCCGTGCTCTCGCCGCCGCGGGTAAACGCGGCGCCATTCTTGGGTTGATAGCCGGCTGCCTGGACGGTGTCGAGGAGGCCGGCCTCTTCGAGATGGCCCATGCACTGCGGCAGCAGGCTCTCGCCGATGGAGAAACGCGGGAAATGGCTGCGTTCGACCACCAGTACGCGACGACCGCGGGACGCCAGCTGTGCCGCGATCGCGGCACCGGCGGGGCCGGCGCCAATCACGATGACCTCGTGGTCGGCTTCAGACATGTTCGCTCTCCCGTCGTGGTGTCGAATGGCCAGCCTCCGGGCGCACCCAGGGGACCAGCGCCCAGACGCTGGCCAGGCCGATCAGGCAGGTCAGGCCCAGGTAATGCAGCGCGGGCGTCGCGCTGAAGGCCAGCATGCCGAATGCCAGCAGGCTGGTGAGTGTCGATAGCGTGATGGCCAGCCACGCAGCCGGCTTGCGGGCATGCTCCACGTTGAAGATACCGGCATCCAGCCCGATTCCCAAGATAAGCAGCAGACCTAATTGGTTGAAGATGTTGAGCGGGACGCCGCCGACGGCGAACGCCGTCAGCACGATGAGGGTGGCGCCGAAGGGCGGCACGACGACACGCCAGGCGCGACCTCGATAACGCCACAGCAGTGCCAGCGTCATCAGCGCCATGGCCGCGGCCACCCAGAGGGCGGTATGGCGGCGGAGCTCGCCGAGCAGCCCGCCGATGCGGCTGACGCGGTCGCTGTACTCCACCTTCGGTAGCGAGTCGGCCAGGGTCGACAGGGTCGCATCGGTGCGGGCATCGCGAGCGCCGGATATCACCACGGTGGCGGCCACCCCGCCGTCGTCCGTCTTGCCCAGCCACAGCCGCTGCTGGAGCGAGCCCAGAGGCGTCTCGAGCCATTCGGCCAGGGTCAACGGCGGCGCCTGCTGCAAGCGTGCCCGCGCCTCGTCGGCGACGGTCGCCGGCAAGCCCGCTCGCTCCACCAGCGCGTCCAGCGGCGCGCCGTAGAGCTTGCGTACCCGGGCCAGGTTGGCCTGCTGCTCGGCCATCGTCGGCACCGATCCGGCCAGCGATTGATACTCGACCTGGAGACCGTCGGCGATGGCACGGTCGAGTGAGCCGTCCAGCATATCGAGCCGGGTCAACAGCGACTGGGTATCCGCGGCCCGAACCAGGAAATAGCGGCTGCCGGTATCGCGGTCGAGCAGCTGTTGTACGCGCTGCTCGTCCTGCATCAGCGCCGCCGGCGAGGGATTGAGCAGTTCCAGGCTGTCGTCGCTGGTCAGGCGCAGGCCGCAGAAGGTCGCCAGAACCAGCGCGCCGGCCAGGGCGAGCCATGGCGACAGTCGCCAGCGAGGCTGACACAGTCGCCACCAGCGCGTCGCCAGACGCGCCGTGAACGGGGAGGCGTGAAGGGTGAAGCGGGGAAGCCACAGCACCACGGTGAGCCAGGCGCCGATCAGCCCGAAGGCGGCGAACGCCGCCATCTGGCGCAATCCCGGCATCGGTGTCAGTGCCTGGGCCACATAGGCGATGACGCTCGAGATCAGGCCCAGCGTCAGGCTCGGCATCAGTCGGCGAAGCCGGAATTGCCTGCCATCGATGACGCGGTCGCACTGCAGGTGGAGCACATAGTCGACGGCGATGCCGATCAGGCTGGCGCCGAAGGCCAGGGTCAGCAGGTGCAGGCGTCCGAAGATCCCCAGTGTCAGCGTCAGCGCGAACAGCGAACCGGCCAGCAGGGGCACCATCAGTTGCAGCAGCACCCGGGGCGAGCGAAACACGAAACCGATGACCAGCAGTACCCCGAGTAGAGAGGCGGCGCCGATGGTGGACATCTCCCGCTTCGCCTGACGGGCGCCGGCGGCGGCGTGGAACACCAGGCCGGAACGCAGCAGTTCGGCATCGGGATGCTGCTGTTGAAACCGTTCGAGCGCGCTGTGCAGGGCATTCTGCATCGGCAGGTCGTAGGGGGAACCCTTCAACTCGCCGATCAGCACGCTCCATTGCCGTCCCTCGGCATCCAGCGTCAACAGACCGTCGGCGGCGCCGATCGGGCTGCGTGGCAGGCGTGACAGCCAGGCGTCGAGCAGCCCGAAGGGGTCGGCGACGGGCTCCGGGCGCGCCGTCGGCGAGAACAGCCGGCGCAGCGCCGGCTCGACCAGCGTACTGCCGCCATCGGTGTCGATGGCCTGCTGCCACTGCGGCGTCAGCAGACGATAGCGCCACTGCCCCATCCAGCCGTGCGGGTCGGCGTCGGCCAGATCGAGCTCGCGCCAGTCGACCCCGGCCAGTTGGCCCTCGTCGACCAGCCGCTGCAGCGACCGGCCCAGCGCTTGCGTCGTCGGTACCCGTTCGTCATCGCCGAGCAGCAGCAGGAAGCGATTCTCGAAACCGCGCCCCAGTTCGCGGTCCGCTTTCTCGACCAGCGGCGCCTGCCGGTCGGCGGGCAGCAGCGCGGTGAGGTCGGTATCGGCGGGCAGGCCCTGGCGCAGCATCCAGCCCAGCCAGAGGGCACAGAGTGCCAGCGACGCGAGCCAGAGCCAGCCGAGCCAACGGTAGCCCCTATCCGTCATGAGTCGTTCAGCGGATGCTGGTCGAATAGCCGGACCTTCAACCGGTCGCCGTCGGGCGTGCGCATGTCGAGATGATCGATGGTGTCAGACCCCCGCAGATGGATCTCGGCGATGCGCTCGCGCAGGGCGGCTTCCTTCGGGGTCAGGGCGACCTGCCAGTCATCCCGGTCACCGGATAGCGCCAGGGTGACGCGGGACTCCAGCGCCTGCCAGTCGCCTTCCAGCAACTGCAGGAACAACTGGGCGACCTGCTCGCCACCGGGCGGCGCGTTCTCGCCGCTGCCATCGGTTATCGCCTGTGGGGTCAGCTCGATCCGCTCCTCGACCGGTTGCTCGAGTTGCCAGACGACGCGCTTGCCGCGCTCGAACAGAAACGTGCCCTGGCTGGAAAGCGAGCTGTCGAGGTCCGCCAGTTCGCGCTGCTGCTCGAAGCTGCCCGCCAGCGAGGGCGTGGCGGCGAGCTGGCGTTGCAGGTCGTCCAGATCGAAGGCCTGGGCGCTCAACGGCACCAGTAGCAGCAGTGTGATCCACCATCGACGAAACGGCATGGTCGGGTCCTCGGGGTATCGCGTGTCGGGAATCGCCCGGTCAGGTGACGGGGCGCTCGTCCTCATGGCCGGGGGCCGCGGCGTGGGCGTCCTCGCAGTCGAGCCAGAAGGGGAAGAAGTTGAACCACTGCAGCGGGGTCTTCTCGCACTGCCGCGTCAGCCAGTCGACGTAGCGCCGCATGGCGCCATCCATCCATGCCTCCCGATCCCGCCGGCTCAAGTCGCTGGTATCGTCGAAGTGGTCGAAGTCGATGCGATAGCTGGTGGGTTCGCGAAAGCAGCCGATGGTGTAGATCGGGCAGCGCAGCAGGCTCGCCAGCCAGAACGGGCCTTCCGGAAAACGCGCCGGGTGGCCCAGGAAGGGAAGCGTGCGGGCGCGTCCGTTATCGCTGATCGGCACACGATCGGCGGCGATCACCACGAAACCGCCTTCCGCGATCCGGCGCCCCAGCTTCATCGCCGTCGACGGCGTGATCTCGCTGACCTCGACGATCTCGGGCGGGTTCTCGCGGTGGGTCGAGCGCGCCAGGACCTCGTCGAACTGCTGCGCATTGCGTGTGTGCATCAGCAGCGTCGCGCGGAAGTCCTCCTGCATGTCGCTCATGGCGGTGCAGATCTCCATGTTGCCGACATGGGAGACCAGCATGATCCCGCCGTGCCCGCTCTCGACCGCCTGGCGAAACCGCTCCCGCGTATCGCCTTCGAAGCTGAGCGCCGGTGGGATGCCGCTCCAGGCGTCGATCTTGTCCATCAGGCTCTGCCCGAAACTGCGGAAGTGGCGCAGGCTCAGCCAGGTCAGACGCTTGGGCGCATGGCCGTAACGGTGCCGCCACAGTCGGGTAAGGTAGGTATGGGAGGCGCGCCGATGCAGGCCGTGGGCGATATAGTAGTAGACGATCACCAGCAGCAGCATGAACTGGAACGGTAGCCGTCCCAGCTTGCGCCGGATCCAGACCATGGCGCGAACCCCGCCGGCAGTGCCGGTCTCGCGAATTCTCGACCAGTGATTGGGATTGCTGCTGATCGGTGTCATGAGAGTCGTTCCTGGCGGCGGCTCAAGAGATCGGGGAGGCGTCTGAACATGCCGAGCACCAGACGCAGATGCATGCGGGCGAGCAGTACGTTGTCCCGCCATAGCTGGAAGTGGGAGACGCCGTCGATAGGGTAGCGGACCCGGACGGGCAGGTTGACGACGCGTTCGCCCTGCCAGTGCCAGCGTACCGGAAGCTCGCTGTCGAACTCCATGCGATCGCCGCAGGGGTGTTCGGCAACCAGCCGGTTGACGGCGGCGACGGGGTAGAGCTTGACCCCGCACATGGTGTCGCGAAGATCGAATGACAGCGTCGCCAGCCAGACCAGCGAATGGGTGATATAGCGGGAGTAGAAGCGGTGCCGGGGCACGCTGGCGTCGAATCGCGGGTAGCCGAGCCGCAGGACCTCGTCGTCGGCGCGGAGCCCCTCGACGAAGGGCGGCAGGTCGGCCGCTTCGTGCTGGCCATCCGCATCCACCTGCAACACGTGGGTCAGCCCGCGCTCGGCGGCTCGTGCCAGGCCCGCCCGCACCGCCGCACCCTTGCCCCGGTTGACGGGCAGCCTGACCAGATCCACCGTCTCGGCGTCTGCCAGGGCATCCAGCACCCCGGCACAGTGCGCGTCGCTACCGTCATCGACCAGGATGACCGGCAACTGCAGCAGGCGCAGCCGCACCAGGGTCTGGCCGACCGCCTCGGCGTGGTTGTAGACCGGC
>NZ_CEXLVS010000155.1:7288-9987 GCF_982684285.1 Salinicola sp.
GATGCGGGCGCTGCGCTCTCTCGACATCCTCTACCTCTCCCGCTCTTGCCGATCGACCAGGGCGATGCGGCCGCTGACATGTTTCCCGCGCCGGCTGTCGCACTCGAGGCGCAGGCTCTCGGTCCCGTCGCCCCGACGGTGCTCGAGGGACATTTCGAAGCGGTCGCCTGGCAGCAGCGGCTGGGGAAATCGCAGCCGCTCGAGTCCGTCGAAATCGCTGGTCAGCGCGAACAGCCGGCGCGCCTGCTGCATCGCCCAGTGCACCAGGGCGATGCCGGGGAGCACCGGCTGACCGTCGAAGTGTCCGTCGACATAGGCGCAGTGTTCGGGTACCTCCAGCGTGACCCGCCAGCCGCTGTCGTGGACGCGTTCGCCCAGCCAGCGTGGCGCGCGTCGATCCTCCAGGTCGAGGAACAGGCGCTGTCGGATCTCCGCGCCCAACTTGCCCTGGGCATTGGTCGGCCAGGGGGCGACGAAGCGCCAGTAGCGAGGTAGCACCGGCGTCTCGAAATGGGCGGCGAGTGCCCGGCGCAGCCGCTTTACCGTGTCGCGATGCTGGCGGTGATCGTGGGGCACCTCGCTCGGCGACAGCTGGACGATGGCGGCGAGGCGCAGGTCACGGCGTTGCAGCGTCAGGGTCTGCGCCCGCTCGACGCCGGGGAGCCCGCTCAGTGCGCGGTCCATCGCCGTCAGCGAGATCCGTTTGCCGCCGATCTTGACGATTCGGTCGGCACGGCCCAGCAGTTCGAAGCCCCGGTCCGTCAGCGCGATCAGGTCGGCCTGGCGTTGCCACTGATCCGGGATTTCCAGGTGGCGCGAGCGCAGCCACAGGCGATTGTCGTCGCCGTGGCTGACCTCGACCCCGGGCAGGGCGGTCCAGGCGGATTCACGCTGCTGGACGCGCCAGGCGATGCCGCCGGTCTCGGAACTGCCGTATACCTCGTGGACGGGCGTGCCGAGCCGCTCGTGGACCAGGTCGCTGGCGCTCCTGGAGAGCGGCGCTCCCGAGCTGTAGATCGTCTCGAGCGCCGCGCTCGCCGGCTTCCAGTCGAGCGCTTCCGGCAGGCGGGACAGCGCCGGTGGTGCGCTGACGAGAATCATCCGCTTGCCGGTCGCCTGGCAGTACTGCAACCAGGTGTAGAGGGTTTCCGGGTAGCGACAGGGCTGGGTCGCGAAGGGGCTGTTCTCGCACAGCGGGCGCAGGATCGAGAACAGCAGGCCGTAGATATGCTGGTGACTGACCTGGCTGACGACCAGTCGGCCCGCCAGAGGCCAGAGCGAGGCCTGGGTGGCGAGCTCGGCATCCAGCTGATCGAAACGTTTGTCCAGTCGCTGGGGCTCGCCGCTGGAGCCTGAGGTGTAAAGCGAGACGGCAACGGCGGGTAGCGGCCGCGAGTCCCACTGGGGGGCGCGGCCTGGGGAGCTTTGGGACCCGTCGCTCCCGAGCATCGGCTCGGCCGGCCCGAGCGCCACGCCGGTGCCGTGCAGGGCCGTCAGCGTCTTCGGCTGATTGTCCGCCGGTAGCACGACGCGATCGCCGCGCTCCCAGATCGCGACCAGCGCCGCGCTGAACTCTACCGGGTCCGGCTCGAACAGCCGCCAGCCGTCACTCTCGTTGGGCGTCTCGAGCAGCCGTTGCTGCCAGGCGCCGATACGCCCATGCCACTCGCCCACGGTCAGCCAGCGAGACGGCGTATCCCCCTTCGGGGGGATCCAGGCGATGGCATCCGCCTGGGGGCGGTCACGCCACGGCCGATCGCCGAGTCTACGAAACGTCATGGCGCGCCTCGCCTTGCTGTCTCATGGCCGCTTCCGCGCGCCGTCTGACCCGCTGGCGCAAGCACCATTCTCCCGCAAACATGGCCAGCATCAGGCCGTAGACGATGCCGCCGTTGTACCAGGCCCAGACATCGAGGTCGGCGAAAATCGCAGTGAACAGGGCAATGGCACCGTTGAGGGCGAAGAAGATGCACCAGGCCTGGGTCACCCGCCGGGTGTAGCGCACGGCGTGAGGCGGCAGGTCGGGTTCCTGCCGACGAGCGAACCGTTCGATCAGCGTCGGCGGATGACGCAGGCCATGGGAAAAGAGCAGCAGCAGAGCGACGTTGACCACGACCGGCCATAGCCGCAGGCCGAGCTCCGCACTGCCGGTCGCCGTCAGCAGGAGGACCAGCGGCACCAGACTCCATCCCCAGCGCCGTTGCGCCGAGGGCAGTCGCCACCAGGCAGCGGCGGCCAGCACCATCAGCAGCGGCCAGGCACCGTAGTGCGGCAACAGGAAGTGAACCACCAGAGGCCAGACCAGGCCGATGATGGCCACTGCCAGCCAGAGAAGCCGGTTACGACCGTGGGGGGGAATCGACGAAATCACGAGGGCACCGCCGCTGTCATTTCTGGCGACGCGATTCGACCAGGGCCGCCAGACTCTTCAGGTTGGCGAAATGCTGACGGGAGGATTCCGCCTCGGACTCCAGCGTGATGCCGTAGCGCTTCTGTAGCGCGAGGCCCAGTTCCAGCGCGTCGATGGAGTCCAGCCCCAGTCCTTCGACGAACAGCGGCTCTTCGGGATCGATGTCGTCCGGCGTCACATCCTCGAGTTCCAGGGTCTCGATGATCATCTGCTTGAGTTCGTGTTCCAGCGCTGTCGTGGTCATCGGTCTTGATCGTCCTTGTGACTCGTTCGTTATCGTTTACTGGCG
>NZ_CEXLVS010000156.1:0-9970 GCF_982684285.1 Salinicola sp.
GAGGCCGAGGCGAACCAGGACGCGCGGATCAAGCGCGAGCGCGAGAACCTCTCGGTCGAGCAGATCCTGGACGAGGCGGATCGGATGACCCGGATGGGGCAGATCGATCGCGCCGTGGGCGGGTACATCGACGCCCTCCAGGCCGATCCCGCTGACCGGCCAGAGCGACCCGGGCACATGAACGGCGCGCCTCACCCAGGCATCGCAAGGGGCATGAAAGCGGGCGTTTCGTTGGAGGCGTAGCCAATCATCATGCCCTGGTCGCCCGCGCCAACCTCGTCGGCACCGGCTTCGCCGGGCTGCTGCTGCACCAGTGGTGGCTGACGGCCGCCATGGTGGTGGGCCTGATCGGCCTGCTGCTGGAGATGGCCGGTCGCGCCTCCTCCACCACGCCAGCCCATTCCTGAGGAGCCGAGTCATGCCCATATCCCTGTCACAGCCGTCCACACCGACCCTGAAACTCGCCGCCGCCCGCCTGGGTTCGGCCACGGCACTGGCGCTGCTGCTCGCCCCGCTGCCGCTGTTGGCCCAGGATCAGCCCACCGAATCCGACCGGACCTCGACGCGAAGCGAATCCCCGGCATCATCCGAAGCCGCCACCTCGTCCGAGACGGTGCAGGCCGACGATGAGGATTCCCGGGACCTCGACACGGCGGACGCCAGCGATCGCCGGAATGCCGACCGGGCGCCGATACCGCTAGTGCCCGAAAACCCGACCTGGGACAGCTTCCACGGTCAGCTCAACGCCCAGAAGTACAGCCCGCTCGACCAGATCACGGCGGATAACGTCGGTGATCTCGAGAAGGTCTGGGAATTCCATACCGGCGATGTCGCCGATGGGTCCGGCGATACGCCGGCGACCGTGTGGTCGGCGACCCCGGTCTTCGCCAACGACACCATCTACATCGGTACCCCCTTCTATCGTCTGATCGCACTCGATCCGGGTACCGGCAAGGAAAAATGGAGCTTCGACACCAAGTCCTCGCGTGAGGCGCTGACCCAGCCGGTGCTGAAGAACCGCGGTGTCTCCTACTGGGAGGCAGAGAACCCGGTCGCCGGTGAGCCGTGCCAGAAGATCGTCTACATGGGCACCATGGACGCGCAGCTGTTCGCACTGGACGCCGATACCGGCGAACTCTGCAAGGGCTTCGCCGACAACGGCGTGCTCAACGTCAACCAGTGGAACGACACCCACGCCGAGTGGCCGCTCTCCGTGCTACAGCCGCCGACGGTGGTCGGCGATCACCTGATGCTGGGCTGGGCCGGCATGGACTGGGCCTACGAACAGGCACCGCCGGGAACGATCTTCTCGCTCGACGCCCAGACCGGCGAGCTCGAGTGGACATTCCAGGCGCTCTCCGACGAGATGCGCGAGAAGAGCGGTACCGCCAACGTCTGGACCCACATGTCCGCCGATCGCGAGAACGGCCTGCTCTATCTGCCGGTCTCCTCGCCGTCGCCCAACTACTGGGGCGGCAACCGCACCGAGGAAGCGCCGCTGGCGACGTCGACCACCGCGCTCGACATCGAGACAGGCAAGGTGGTGTGGTCCCGCCAGTGGGTCCACCACGATATCTGGGACTACGACATCAACTCCGCCCCGACGCTGATGGATATCACCGTCGACGGCGAGGAGATCCCGGCGCTGGTCCAGGCGACCAAGCAGGGCTTCCTGTTCGTGGTCAACCGCCTCACCGGCGAAGATGTCTGGCCCATCGAGGAGCGTCCGGTACCGCAGGGTGACGGTAGCGTCGAAGGCGAGGTCTATGCCCCGACCCAGCCTTTCCCGACCAAGCCGGCGCCGCTGCTGGATCAATCCGAGAAACCCAAGATCTGGGGCCTCGCCGATGCCGTGGGCGGCGGCCAGTGTTCGCGCCTGTGGGACGACCTGACCTACGAAGGCATGTACACGCCACCGACCACCAAGGGCGAAGGCGTGCTGGCCTATCCTGACAGCGCCGGTGGCGTGCAGTGGGGCGGCGTGGCGTTCGACCCCGAGAGCCAGACCGCGATCGTCAACACCTCGCATATCGTGCAGACCATCAAGCTGTACAACCGCGAGGACTACGAGGAAGCGGACAGCGGCTCCGGCAACGAGAGTGGCTTCGCCCCGCAGAAAGGCGCGCCTTACGGTCTGCGCCTGCAGGTGGCGACGAACTGGCTGGGCATGCCGTGCTGGGAGCCGCCCTTCGGCGAGCTGGTAGCGCTGGACATGCATACCGGTGACGTCAAGTGGCGTCGGCCGGTCGGCGCGTCACAGCAGTATGGCTTCTTCATGCCCGAGAAATGGGGCTCGCCCACCATCGGTGGTCCTGCGGTGACCGCGGGTGGCGTCGTCTTCATCGGTGCATCCATGGATGCCAAGCTGCGCGCCTTCTCGCTGGAGACGGGTGAAGAGCTCTGGTCGGATCAGGCCGAGGCCCCGGCCGTGGCCAACCCTTCGATCTACGAGTACAAGGGCCGGCAGTACGTCGCCTTCGTTGCCGGTGGCAACACCATCCTCAAGGATCAGGTTGGCGACCAGGTCGTGGTCTACGCCCTGCCGGAGGAGTGAACGCCTAGCCCGATCATCGACGGGCAGTGGCGATCGTGATCGCATTGACGGGGTGGGCCTTGGCCCGCCCCGTTTTTCGTTGCTGACGGCCCATTACGCGCCAGCCATCCAAAAAAACAGAACACCTCGCGTCTTTCATTCGATCACGCTCTCTCTGGATACTCGGTGGACGACCTCTCCACCAACAACAAAGAGGTAACGATCGATGCCCCTCTCCAAACTGCTCGACTGGCGTCTTCACCTGCTGGTCGTCGTGATCTCCCTGCTCAGCGAATGGATCGGCATTCTCAAGATCCCGCTCGGCCCGGGAACGCTTCTGCTACTGCCACTGTTCTACGCCTTCGTGCTCGGCGTTCTGCTCAACCCGCACCTGTTCTCCGGGACCCGGCGCTTCCTGCCCGAGAGCGTCAGTCAGGCGGCCACCCCGCTGATCCTGATCTCGATCATGCCGTTCATCGCGCGCTTCGGTTCGACCATCGGCCCCGCCATCGAACAGCTCGTCAGCGCCGGACCCGCCCTGATCCTGCAGGAGCTGGGCAACCTCGGCACCATGCTGGTGGCACTGCCGGTGGCGGTGCTGGTTCTCAAGATGGGACGGGAAGCGATCGGCGCGACCTACTCGATCGCGCGCGAACCCAACATCGCGATCATCTCCGACAAGTACGGCCTCAAGGGACCGGAGGGCGTCGGCGTGATGGGCGTCTACGTCGTCGGCACCATGTTCGGTACGCTGTGGTTCGCGCTGATGGCGGGCTACCTGGCATCCCTGGGCTGGTTCGATCCACGGGCGCTGGCGATGGCCTGCGGGGTCGGCAGCGGCAGCATGGTCGCGGCGTGCTCCGGCGCCCTGGCCGGCGCCATGCCCGATCTTGCCGACGATCTGCTCGCCTTTGCCGGTGCCAGCAACCTGTTGACCTACGCGACCGGGCTCTATGTCTCGCTGTTCATTGCCCTGCCCGTCGCCGAATGGCTCTATCGTCGCCTGGGCGGCCATCGCCGCGCTGCCGGCACGGTCGGCGCCATGAGCGGGAACGACGCGGCCGGTCTGCCCCAGGAAGAGCGCCCGGAGACGAACCTGGGCAAGACCGCCGCCGTGCTGGCCATGGCCTGCATCGTCGGCTGGCTCGCCAATACCATCAACGGTGCCTCGCTGATCGCTGCCCTGCCGGGCATGGTCATTCTCTACGTCATGACCCTGATCGGCCTGGTCATCACCCGGGCGGCGCCGTTCTATCTACCCGGCGTGGCCTGGGTGTCGCTGGTCAGCATCGTCATGACGCTGCCGTTCTTCCCAGGCAGCGGCTGGATCGTCGATCAGCTCGCCGCGGTCAACTTCCTCGCCATCGTCACCCCGGTACTCGCCTACGCCGGCCTGGCGCTCAGCCGGCGCGAGTTCGGCATGTTCCGCCGGACCGGCTGGAAGCTGATCATCATCTCGCTGCTGGTGTTCACCGGTACCTACGTCGGCTCGGCCGTGGTGGCCCAGGTACTGCTGTAGACGCCGTCCTTCATCGACGATCGGCGACGCGCCCGGCCCGCGCCAACCTCTTGGCGGGCGCGTCTCCCGGTCACTCGAGTAGATCATGAGCCATTGCCGGAGCAGACCATGAACCAGATCGCATCCTATCCCGACCCGAAGACGCTGACCGCATGGCGCCACGACTTCCATCGCCATCCGGAGATCGCCTTCGAGGAGACCCGCACCAGCGAGCGCATCGTCGCCATCCTGCGCGAAAACGGCCTCGAACCGGTCACCGGGCTGGGTGGGGGAACCGGCGTCGTCGTCACCATCGACGGCCGCCGCGGCGCCGGACGCCGCATCGGCCTGCGTGCCGATATCGACGCCCTGCCGATCGAGGAACTCAACGACGTCGACTACCGCTCGACCATACCGGGGCGCATGCACGCCTGCGGTCACGATGGCCACACCACCATGCTGCTGGGCGCGGCCTGCGCGCTGGCGCAAGATCCCGACTTCGCCGGCCAGGTGCACTGCATCTTCCAGCCAGCCGAGGAGAGCGAGGGCGGCGGTCGCGTGATGGTCGAAGAGGGGTTGTTCGAGCGCTTCCCGATGGAGGCGGTCTACGGCCTGCACAACTGGCCGGGACTCGCCGTCGGCGAAGCTGCCGTCCACGACGGCCCGGTGATGGCGGCGTTCGATGTCTTCACGCTCAAGCTGACCGGGCGCGGCTGTCACGCGGCCATGCCGCATCTGGGCACGGACGTGGTGCTCGCCGCCTGCCAACTGGCGAACCAGTTGCAGGGGCTGATCAGTCGCGAGACCCCACCGCATCAGTCCGCCGTGCTCAGCATTACCCAGTTCCACGCCGGCGACGCCTACAACGTCATTCCCGAAACGGTCGAGCTGCGCGGCACCGTGCGCTGCTTCGACGCGGCACTGAAGGCGAGACTGGAACAGCGGTTCCGCGACGCCGTCGCGGCCACCGCCCAGTTTCACGGTCTCAAGGCCGATTTCGACTACCAGGCGCGCTACCCGGCCACGATCAACGCGCCTGGGCACGCCACCCGATGTGCCGAGGTGCTCGATGGGCTGCCCGGTATCGACAAGGTCCACCGCGACCTGGCGCCGAGCATGGGATCGGAGGATTTCGCCTTCATGCTGAACCGGTGCCCAGGCGCTTATATCTGGCTGGGCAATGGCGACAGCGCGGCGTTGCACAACCCGGCCTACGACTTCAACGACGCCATTTCCCCGCTTGGCGTCGCCTACTGGCAGGCGTTGGTGAAAAAGCTGCTGAACGACTGACGACGCCCCTGCCGAAACGCTTCATCCGAGAGCAAGCCTGGAGAACCTGATGAAAATCACTGTCATCGGCCTTGGCCAGATGGGTGGCAACATGGCGCTGACGCTCAAGCGCGCCGGCTTCGACGTCACCGGCAGCGATCTCTTCGAGACCGCCCGCGAGCGGCTGGCGGCGCAGGGCCTCGCGACCGTCAGCCCGGAGGCGATTGCCGCCAGCGACGTCTATCTGCTGTCACTGCCCACCTCCGACCATGTCCGGGAAGTCATCGAGATCTCACCCGGTCTGCGCGCGCGCGCCCCCAGGGGCAGCGTGATCGTCGACACCTCCACCAGCGACCCGGTGGTGAGCCGCGAACTCGCCGCCCAGGTCGTCGCGGCCGGCCTCGAGTGGCTTGACGCACCGGTCAGCGGCGGGCCCAGAGGCGCGGCAAGCGGCAAACTCGGCATGCTGCTCGGTGGCGACATGGCGACGCTGGAGCGTGTCATGCCGATGCTGGAAGCGATGTCCGCCAAGCGTACCCACGTGGGCGGCCCGGGCAGCGGCCACGTGGTCAAGCTGGCCAACAACTATCTCTGCGCCACCAACCTGATCGCCACCGCCGAGGCCGTGGCCCTCGCCGCCAGGGCCGGCGTCGACCCGGCGGCTTGTCTCTCCGGCCTCAACAGCGGCTCCGGCCGCAGCGCCATCAGCGAGGTCAATTTTCCCGAGTGGATCCTCTCCAGCCGCTTCGATTCCGGCTTCACCAGCGGCCTGATGCGCAAGGATCTGCGTCTGGCGCGGGACGCCGCCGACGATTTCGGGCTCGACCTGACACTGCTCCACCAGGTCGTCGCCGGCTGGCATGCCAACGCCGATCGCCCGGCGGACGGCGACGATTTCAATCACATCGTCTCGCCGATCCTGGCCCAGGCCGGGGTCGATTTCACCCAACCCTCTGCCAACGACGAGGAGACCTCCGCATGAACGCTCTCGATACCCAGGCACAGCAAGCCTTGCATCGTCTTCTCGCCCAGTTCGGCTTGTCGCTGGAACCCGGAGACACGCCCTGCTCCAACTGGATCGACGGCGATCTGGTCGCGGGCCGGGGTGACGCCATCGCGCTGACGAACCCGGCGACCGGGGGCGACCTGGTCAGCTACCGCGACGCGGGTGCCGACCTGCTCGATCGGGCCGTCGAGGCCGCGTCCCGTGCCCAGGTCGAATGGATGGCGCTGACCGCCAGCGAGCGCGGCCGGCGCATGAATGCCGCCGTCCGTCGGCTGGAGGGCCACGAGGAGGATCTCGCCCAGCTCGAGAGCGTGATCGCCGGCAAGCCGATTCGGGACTGCCGGGGCGAGGTCGGCAAGGTCCGGGAGATGTTCGAGTACTACGCTGGCTGGTGCGACAAGCAGCACGGCGAGGTGATTCCGGTGCCCACCTCGCACCTCAACTACGTTCGCCACGTCCCCTTCGGCGTGGTCGGCCAGATCACACCCTGGAACGCACCGATGTTCACCTGCGCCTGGCAGTTGGCGCCGGCCATCGCCGCGGGCAACGGCGTCGTCCTCAAGCCCTCGGAGCTGACGCCATTCTCGTCGGTGGCGATCGCCCGCCTGCTCGAATGCGGTGGCCTGCCCAAGGGGTTGATCAATATCGTCAACGGCCTCGGCCCGACCACCGGCGCGGCCCTGACCGGCCACGACGGCATCAGCAAGCTGGTGTTCGTCGGCTCCCCCGACAGCGGCCGCCTGATCGCCGAGGCCGGCGCCCGACGCCTGGTACCCAGCGTGCTCGAACTCGGCGGCAAATCCGCCAACATCGTGTTCGACGATGCCAGGCTGGACGATGCCGTGGCCGGCGCCCAGGCCGCGATTTTCGCTGCCGCCGGCCAGAGCTGCGTGGCCGGTTCGCGACTGCTGGTCCAGCGCGACATCCTCGATGCCGTGGTCGAGCGCGTCGGCCGAGCCGCCAGCCGGATCGCCGTGGGCCTCCCCGCCGACGAAGCGACCCGCATGGGGCCGTTGCAGAACGCCCGCCAGTACGAACGCGTCACCGCCATGATCGAGCGTGCCAGGGCCGCCGGCGCGCGCATCGTCACCGGCGGTCAGCGTCCCGAGGGCCTGCCGCAAGGCGCCGATGGCTACTACCTCGCGCCGACGGTGATCGCCGACGTCGACGCCTCGATGGAGATCGCCTGCGAGGAGGTGTTCGGCCCGGTGCTCGTCGCCATGCCGTTCGACGACGAAGCCGACGCCGTTCGGCTCGCCAATGGGACCCGCTTCGGCCTGGCCGGCGCCGTCTGGACGCAGGATCCGGCCCGGGCGCATCGCGTCGCTGGCCAGTTGCGCGCCGGCACGGTGTGGATCAACAGCTACAAGGCGATCAACGTGATGTCGCCCTTCGGCGGCTTCCGCGATAGCGGCTTCGGCCGTTCCAGCGGCCTCGACGGACTACGTGAATATACCGTCCCGCAGAGCGTCTGGGTCGAGACCGGCGTCACAGCCAGCGTCGCCATGGGGTACGCCAGCGGAGAGGCATGAGGCACCGACCGCTGCGGGGGACGACTCCGCTCGCCCAGGCCCGAGTTCGGTTATCATCGCGGACATGAGCCTGGAACCGACGAGGAGCCGCCCGTGCAGCCAACCGATCTCTGTTATCTCAACAACGCCTCCGTCGGTCTGCAGAGCCCGGCGGTGTCGGCCCGCCTGCGGGATTGGCTGGAGGCGGAGATGGCGGCCTATCCGCGCCAGCGCCTCGAAAGCGCATTCTGGGATGGCCAGGCGACCAGGGCCCGGCTGGGCCACTGGATCGGCGCGCCGGAGGCCCAGGTCGCCTTCGGCGCCAGCACCTCCCGGCTCATGGCCCAGGTCATCGGGAGCCTGAATCTCAGCGGAAGACGGCTGCTGGTCGCACCGGGCGAGTGGGCTTCCAACATCGTCCTGCTCAGACGGCTCGGCGGGGAGCCGCCGCGCGCCATCGAACTGCTGGCGACGGACGCGGCCGGACGGCTGGACATGGCCGCCATCGCCAGGCAGATCGACGACGACGTCGCGGCGATACTGACGCCGCTGGTGACCAGCATCGAGGGGCGGCGCTACGAGGTGGAAGCGCTGGGCGACCTGCCCCGTCCGTCGCACTGCCCGTTGATCGTCGATGCGGCACAGGGCCTGGGGCAGACCGAGATCGACGTGCGCCGCCTCGGCTGCGACGTGCTGGTCGCCACCACGCGCAAGTGGCTACGCGGACCTCGCGGCATGGCGCTGCTCTATGTCAGTCAGCCGGCACTGGCCCTGATGCACCTCAATCCAGCGCCGGAGCTGGCGGGGCTGAGACTGGAGCCGGACACCCAGCGGTTCGTCGATCTGCCCCAGGCCCGTCGTTTCGATGCCTCCGACCTCTCGGTCATGAGCCAGGTGGCGCTGACGGCTGCCCTGAACGAGTTGCAGCAGATCGCGCTGGAGCCGATGCGCCACCATCTGGCGGCGCTCGCCGGGCGGGTCTACGACATCGCCCGGGAGCAGGGGTTTCGACCCCTGCTGCCCCATCCAGAGACGGGCATCGCCACGCTCCACCTGCCGGATATCGAGCCTCTCCAGGTGCGTCAGCGGCTCGATGCCGCCGGGATCGTCGCCAAGACCTGCAGCACCTCGGCCGAGCCGCTGAACGTCCGGCTGCCGGCCACCGGTACGCTATTGCGAATCTCACCTCACTGGCATAACACGCCGGAGGATATCGACCGCGCCATGGCGGCGTTGAGATGAGAAAACACGAACCCGATCGCGTACCCTGTCTCCCTCGCCCCGCGATAATGGGCAATACTGCAGACACCGACGCTACGGGATGGAAGGCTCATGAGCTTCGGCATCGATCACCCTTTACTGGCGGTCAGTAATCTCGATCATGCCGCCCAGGCAGCCAGGGATCTCGGCTTCACCGTCAACCCGCGTCATCAGCATCCGTGGGGGACGGACAATCACCTGCTGTTCTTCAGCAACAACTTCATCGAACTGATCGGCATCGGTCGTCCGGAGTGCCTAGACTACCAGGATGCCAATGGCTTCCAGTTCGGCCGCCTCGTCGAGGCGCGACTGATCACCGTGGGCGACGGCATCGCCATGGTGGCGCTGGACAGCGACAGCATCCAGCGCGATCACGCCCTGGTCGCGGCACGCGGCTTCAACGAAGCGTGCCCGGTCATCTTCCGCCGCATGGCCCACCTGCCCGGCGGCCGCGACGAGGAAGTGAGCGTGGCGCTGGATATCCTGCACGATCCCGAACGCCCCTTCCTGACCCAGTTCCTCTGCCAGCAGCTACGCCCGGAGCTGTTCCGTGTCGACCCGACCCAGGAGGCGCATGCCAACACCGCCACGTCGATCGCCGATGTCTGGTATGTCAGCGATGAGCCGGGTTACGACATCGAGCACTTCCGCCGCATTCACGGTGCCGCCTCGGTCCGTGGCAGCGACGCGGCGTGGACGATTCACACCCATAAAGGGGATTGCCACCTGCTCGATGCCCGGACGCTGGCAGCGACCTTCCCCATCCTCGGCGAGATCGAGGCGCAGCCCCCGCGCGCCATAGCCCTGACCCTCACCTGCCGGGACCTGGAAGCGGCGATCACCTGCTGGGACGAGCACGGGATCGACTACCACCGCCACAGCGAGACCCAGGC
>NZ_CEXLVS010000157.1:0-9928 GCF_982684285.1 Salinicola sp.
CGCTAATCATGACAACGAAATCGGCAGATCGTGAGCGCTTTACGCTCGGACGTGAAAACCGCTTACCGCCCCTGCTGGCGCTGCTCCTCTGCGCGCTAGCGACGTGGTTGCCGGGCCCGACCACCGCAAGCGCCCAGGAGACGCCGCCAGTCGCCGTGATCGGTGCCACGGTAGTGGCGTCGACCTGGCAGGATCCGGTGGAGGCGCTGGGAACCTTGAGAGCCGACGAGAGCGTCACCCTCTCGTCCACGCTCACCGGCACCATCAGCGCGCTCAACTTCGAGGACGGTGACGAGGTGGCGGCCAGTCAGTGGCTGGTGCAGCTGGACGACGCCCAGGCACAGGCCGAACTCCGCGCCGCCCAGGCGCTGCTCGGCCAACGCCGGAGTGCACTCGGCCGGGCACAGCAGCTTCAGGATCGCAACCTGGGTGTGCGCGCCACGCTCGAGGACAACGCGGCACTGGTCAAGCAGAGCGAAGCCGAAATCGATGCCATCCGCGCACGACTCGCCGACCATCGCTTGCAGGCGCCCTTCGCGGGCACGGTGGGGTTGCGCGAGATCAGCGTGGGCGCCCTGGTCACACCCGGCACCGAGCTGGTCACGCTCGACAAGCTGGACACCATGAAACTCGATTTCACCGTCCCGGCGACGCTGCTGTCGGTGCTCCACCCCGGCCTGACGCTCAGCGCCACGACCCCGAGCTACCCGGACCAGGTCTTCCGCGCCGAGGTCGCCACCCTCGGGACGCGCATCGACCCCATCTCGCGCAGCCTGGTGGTCCGCGCCAACCTGCCCAACCCCGACGGCCGGTTGCTTCCGGGCATGCTGATGGAAGTGCGGTTGAACCAGCCCGCTCGAGAGGCGTTGACGATCCCGGAAAGCGCGCTGGTCCCGGACGGCGAACGCCAGACGGTCTGGCTGATCGAGCCGGGCCAGCCGACCCGTGTGACGCGCCGGGAAGTCACCACCGGCGAGCGCCGGCAGGGAGATGTCGAGATCGTCGAGGGTCTCGATGCAGGGCAGCGAATCGTGACCCACGGCACGCTCAAGGTACGCGAGGGGGACCCGGTCGAGCTGATCGCGGAAAATGTCGGTGAGGGCGACATCAAGGATGTGCTGGAGCGTCAGCGCCGCGCCATCGAATCCCGGGCGAACGACTGATGCGGATTTCCGATCTATCGATTCGCCGCCCGGTTTTCGCGACGGTCGTCTCGCTACTGCTGATCGCCTTCGGCCTGCTGGCCATGGAGCGCCTGCCGCTGCAGGAATATCCGGCGATCGATCCGCCGATCGTCAGCATCGAGACCAACTATCCCGGCGCCTCCGCCAGCGTGGTCGAGACCCGGATCACCCAACTGCTGGAGGACCGCATCGCCGGTATCGAGGGTATCGTCTCGATCGAATCCAGCAGCGCCGACGGCGAATCGGAGATCGACGTCGAGTTCTCGCTGGACCGCGACATCGACGGGGCCGCCAACGATATTCGCGACCGCATCTCGTCGGTGGCCGACAACCTGCCCGACCAGGCCGAACCACCCGAGATCGAGAAGAGCGACAGCAGCGACGACGTCATCATCTGGCTGTCGCTCTCCGGCGAGGGCTATACCATCCCGGAGCTCACCGACTACGCCAACCGCTATCTCGTCGACCGCTTCTCGACCCAGAACGGCGTCGCCCGGGTCCGCCTGAGCGGCGGCAAGGAGTACGCGATGCGGGTCTGGCTCGACCGCAATGCTCTGGCCGCACGCCAGTTGACCGTCGACGACATCGCCGACGCGCTCGAGGATGAAAACGTCGAACTGCCGGCCGGCTTCCTCGAATCCCGCGACCGCCAGTTCACGCTGCGCATCCCGCGCAGTTTCACCACCGCCACCGACTTCCAGAATCTGGTGATCGCGCGGGGGGACGACGGCTATCTGGTGCGGCTGGCGGACGTCGCCCGCGTGGAGGTCGGCTCCGTCGAGGAGCGCTCGCTCTACCGCGGCAACGAAGTGCCCATGGTCGGCCTGGGCATGATCAAGCAGTCCCCCGCCAGCGTGCTGGAGGTCGCCAATGGCGCCAAGGCGGAAATGGCCCGGCTGCAGCCGACGCTGCCGGACGGCATGCAGCTGTCGCTCAACTTCGATTCGTCGGTGTTCGTGTCAGGTGCCCTCCACGAGGTCGTCTCCACCTTGTTCATCGCCATGGGGCTGGTCGTGGTGGTGATCTTCCTCTTTCTCGGCAACGTGCGTACCACCCTGGTGCCGGCGGTGACGGTGCCGATATCGCTGATCGGCACCTTCATCTTTCTGGCCCTGTTCGGTTTCACGCTGAACCTGCTGACGCTGCTGGCGCTGGTCCTGGCGATCGGCCTGGTCGTCGACGATGCCATCGTGGTCATCGAGAACGTCCATCGGCGCATGGTGGTCCATCGCGAGACGCCCCTGGTGGCGGCCTATCGCGGTACGCGTCAGATCGGCTTTGCGGTGATAGCCACCACCCTGGTGCTGATCACGGTATTCATTCCGTTGAGCCTGCTGCGGGGGGATATCGGACGCCTGTTCTCGGAGTTCGCCTTGACGCTCGCTGCCGCCGTCGGGCTTTCCTGCCTGGTCGCACTGTCGCTGGCACCGATGCTGTGCTCGAAGCTGCTCAATCCGCGGATGCACGAAAGCCGCATCAGCCGAGGGGTGCAATGGCTGCTGGACCGTTCGCAGACGACCTACCGGCGCTGGCTGTGCCGGGCGCTGCGTTTCCGCTGGCTCGTGGTCGGGCTGTTTGCCCTCGTCCTGGCCCTCACCGCCTGGCTGTTCCAGCAGTTGCCCAACGAGTACACGCCCCGGGAAGATCGCGGTGCCTTCTTCGTGCTGATCGAAGGGCCACCCGGCGCGACCTTCCATTACATGCAGGATTACTATGACGAGATAGAGACCCGCCTGATGTCCCTGGTCGACGCCGGCGACATCAACCAGGTATCGATCCGTGGTCCGCGCGGCTTCGGCAATGTCGAGAACTTCAACGACGGCATGGCCATCGTCACCCTCAACGACTGGGGCGACCGGCGTTCGGCGTGGGAGATCATGGCCGATGTCAGGCAGCGACTCGGGGACCTGCCCGGTGTGACCGCCACCCCGGTCATGCGCCAGGGCTTCGGCGGCAGAGTCGAGAAGCCGGTCCAGTTCGTGATCGGCGGCAGCACCTACGATCAACTGGTCGACTGGCGCGACCGCTTGCTCGAGCGTATCCGCAAGGACGGTAATGGCGGACTCGAGGCGGTGGACAGCGACTACAAGGAGACCCAGCCACAGCTTCGCATCCGGATCGATTACAACCGCGCAGCCGCCCTGGGCGTGACCGTCAGCACCATCGGCAACACCCTCGAGACGCTATTCGGCGGACGCAACGTCACGACCTACGTCGACAACGGCGAGGAGTACGACGTCATTCTCGAGGGAGAGCGCGAACGCCAGCGCGCCCCGAGCACCCTGGACAACGTGCAGGTACGCTCGGCGGTCAGCGGCGAGCTGATTCCGCTGGCGAGTCTGGTGTCCGTCTCCGAGTTCGCGGGCGCCAGCGAGCTCAACCGGTTCAACCGGATGCGGGCCATCACGCTGGAGGCCAACCTTCAGAACGGTACCGCCATGGGCGACGCGCTGGCCTACCTGCAGCGAATCGCCGACGAGGAGTTGCCCAGCGAGGCGGTCATCGACTACAAGGGCCCTTCGCGGGATTATCAGGAGGCCAGTGGCGCCACCACCTTCCTGCTCGCGCTGGGCATCGTCGTGGTGTTCCTGGTTCTGGCGGCCCAGTTCGAGAGCTTCATCCATCCGCTGGTCATCATGTTCACGGTGCCACTGGCGATCAGTGGCGCCCTGCTCGGCCTGTGGGCCAGCGGCCAGTCCCTCAACATCTATAGCCAGGTCGGGCTGGTGGTCCTGGTGGGTCTGGCGGCCAAGAACGGCATCCTGATCGTCGAATTCGCCAATCAGCTGCGCGACGAGGGAGCGGCGTTCTCGGATGCGCTGGTCGAAGCGGCCGTGACCCGACTGCGGCCGATACTGATGACGACCGTCACCACCATGGCTGGCGCCATACCGCTGATCCTGGCCTTCGGTCCCGGCGCCGAATCGCGCATCGTCATCGGTACCGTGATCTTCTGCGGCGTCGCCGTCGCCACCCTGTTGACACTGTTCATCGTTCCGGTCGCCTATGACATGCTTGCGCGGCATACCGGCTCACCCGGCGATGTCGGCCAGCGTCTGGAGCGAGAGCTGAATCTCGATGCGCCGACGCGAGAAAGGCCCTAGCGAGTCATGGAATTGCAACTACACTTCTCTAGGGCCTGTCCACCGCACCGGAGGGATGACCATGAGCCTGTTCCATCGTGACGACAAGGAAGACGAGACCAACCGTATCGATGAGGATATGGCGGCGGCTGCCGAGCGTGCGCCCCGGCTGGGGGATGATCCGATCCGGGAGGAACCTGCACTGACGTCGCAGGACGACCCTCTCGAGGAGAGCAGCGACGAGCCGCCTCCCCACGCGACCGCCTATCTTCCGCAGGACAGCTGGGCGAACCGCTCACGCCAGCGCCTGGACGAACAGATCAGCGACACCTGCGAAAGCTGCGACGAGTTCGTGCAGCGCAAACCCTGGCAGAGCGTCGGTATCGCCGCGCTGGGCGGCGCCTTGCTGACGCTGATGCTGAGCCGGCGTTGACGGCTCGAGCCAACAGAACGAATCTATTGCCCTGACCCACCATCATCATCGACCAATGATTAAGGATGATCCATGAGCCGCAACTATCGGGAAGAGAGCCGGAACTACTATCGAGATGCCAAGCGTCGAGGTCGCAAGGGTCTGGAGCGCGCGCGGCATCGGGCGGACGATGTCAGCCACGAACTGGCTGAGCACGCGGAAGAGGCCTGGCGCGAAACCGACGACTACGTTCACCGCAATGCCTGGAGCAGCATCGGCGTCGCCGCGCTGGCCGGATTCGCCATCGGATTCTTCGTCGGGCGCCGCTGAACGACGCCTCGTCACCCGGCGATAGCTCGATCAGGACGGCCCCGTGATACCTCACGGGGCCGTCTTCTCGTTCGGGCCGCGGAATCACGGTCACTCGAACCGGCTGGACAGCGTCTCGCGCAAATGGCGCAGCGAATGGGCGTCGCTGCTATCTGGCCACAGCCACAGGCGGCGGCCGGAGAGATCGATCGCCGAGAGTAGCGGCCCGAGGCGTACCAGCCGGCAGGTTTCGGGCTGCCAGGCCCGGGCATCGGCCGAGCTCTCCCAGACTGACCGCTCCCCGCTCTGCACGCATCGCAGATGATACTGCCTGGGCATCGACCGGTACCGCCAGCCGGTGACGGTCAGCGCCACCAGCACTATCGGGACGGCAGCCCGACCGTCGACCGACCACCCCGCGTAGCCGGCCAACGCCAGCGCCAGCAACGCCTGGCAAGCCAGCGACAGCCTAGAGCGCCTGACGACGACTGTTGTCGGTGGTCTCTGCATGTTCGACGATCATTTTGACGAGACGGCGCAACTCGGCGTCCTGGGGCCACTCGCGCCGCATCAGCCAGGTGAAGAGATCCTGGTCCTCGCTGGCCAGCAGCTCCCGGTAAAGCACCTGGTCCGAAGGCGTCAGTTGGTCATAGCGATCTTCGAGAAATGGCATCAGCAGCAGATCCAGTTCCCACATGCCGCGCCGTGAATGCCAGTAAAGCCGTCGACGCGTGACATCTTCGTTGTCTGACATGGACTACCCTCGATCCGGTGGGCTGAATGACTGTATGGCGCCGCATTATACCCGAGGGAGTTGCCAGTCACTATTCACTCACCCGACCCACCCGGCTAATGCGTTGTTTTCTCGAAAGTTGCGAAGTATGCTGAAGCGACAATAACAGACGTCGGACGCCCATTGCGCGGTTCTTCACCGCCTGGCAGAGGCCTCACGGAGAATGTCGATGACAAAGTCTGAATTGATCGAACAGATCGCCACCCGTCGCCCCGAGCTATCGGCGAAGGAGGTCGAAGCGGCAGTGCGCGTCATTCTCGACGATATCACCAACGCACTCGCGGACGGCGGACGTGTGGAGATTCGCGGATTCGGCAGTTTTTCACTGCATTTTCGCGAGCCTCGAACCGGGCGCAATCCCAAGACCGGCGATCCCGTCGATCTCGACGGAAAATACGTCCCGCACTTCAAGCCGGGCAAGGAACTACGCGAACAGGTCAATGCCAGCCGCGCGCTGGGCTACTGACCTCCCAAGTCATTGCACCCGTCGTGCGAATCGACGGATGCCACCGCGATGACCGATCACGACCCGGGCAGTCGCGGTGCGTCACCAGGAATCACTATGCGCTGGCTCAAAGGCGTCATTCTCGCCATCATCCTGATCGTCGTACTGCTGCTCGGCATCCTGTTTGCCGTCAACAACCAGCAGCCACTGCCGCTGGACTTGATCTGGGTGCAGCTCCCTCCCGCCTCGTTGTCGCTGTGGCTCCTGGTCGCCCTGGCTTGTGGCGTGATTCTCGGCATGCTGGCAATGACGGGGATGTACCTTCGCCTGCGCACCCTGTTGACCCGTGCCCAGCGTCACAATCAGCAACAGCGCAAAGAACTCGATCGTCTACGGACGCAGGAGTTCAAGGAAAGCACCTGAATGAGCGATGTTCTGCTGCTGGCGCTGCTGGTGGCAGCCATCGCCATCGGCTGGTTGCTGGGGCGCTGGGAATCGGGCCGGGGCCGGAGCCGGCCACGCACCGGGACGTCACGCGGCACGCTGCCGAAAGACTATTTCGTTGGCCTCAATTATCTGCTCAACGAGCAGCCGGACCGTGCGATCGAGACCTTCACCCAGGCGCTGGAGGTCAACAGCGACACGGTCGAGACGCATATCGCCCTGGGCAATCTCTATCGGTCGCGCGGTGAAGCCGATCGCGCCGTTCGCATCCACCAAAACCTGCTGGCCAGGCCCGCGCTGACGCCATCGCAAAGTGGCCAGGTGCAGCTGGAACTCTCTCGCGACTTCCTCAACCTCGGGCTGCTCGATCGAGCCGAGCGGCTACTGCTGTCGTTGCAGAAGAGCCAGGTCGACGACGATCAGAAGCTCGCCGCCAGACGCCTGCTCGTCGACCTGTTCGAACGCGAGAAGGAGTGGGCCCAGGCGCTCGACGCCGCCCAACCGCAACTGGTGCGCCAGGATGCCGACATTCGGCGCGCGGCGGCACACTGGCATTGCGAGCTGGCCAGCAGGCACCGCATCGAAAGCAGCCCGTCACTGGCCCGCAAGGCATTGAAGCAGGCACTGCATACCGATGAGCGCTGCGTTCGTGCCAACTGGATGCTGGGCCAGCTCGAGTGGGATATCGGCCACTATCGCGACGCAGCCCGATGCTGGCAGCGGGTTCCCGAGCAGGATCCGAGCTTCACCGCCATCGTGCTGGAGCCGCTGCGAAACGCCTATCGGCTGCTCGATGACGACGACGGCTGGTGGCAGTTCCTGGAGAAGCAGCTGCAACGCGACCCACAGACCTCGGTCGTCATGATGGCAGCGGACACGCTGAGACATCGCCAGGGCACGGAGATCGCCTGCGCGTTCGTCAGCGACCAGTTGCGCGACCACCCCAGCCTGCGTGGCGTCGACTACCTGATGGACCTCTATCTGGACGATAGCGATCCCGCGGAGCGGGATCGGCTGGAGCTTCTCAAGCAGCACACCCGGCAGTTGCTGAGCACCCGGCCGAGGCACCGCTGTCAGCGCTGCGGCTTCGGCGCCGAACAACTCCACTGGCAATGTCCCCGCTGCCGCAGCTGGGGCACCAGCAAGCCGGTAACGGGCCTGGAAGGCGAATGATCACGACCCGCTTGCCAAGGTGTGCTCGATGTCGGCCAGTGCCGCCATGGGATCGGCGGCCTGGGTCACCGCTCGACCGATGACCAGGTGCGTGCTGCCGGCCGCCATCGCTGCATCGGGGGTCATCACCCGTCGCTGATCTCCCTGCGCCGCGCTGGCGGGCCGAATCCCCGGCGTCACCTTGAGAAATCCCGCCCCGCAAAGCTCGCGCAACCGAGCGCTCTCGCGCGCCGAGCAGACCACTCCATCCAGCCCGCTCTCCTGGGTCAGCCTGGCCAGCCGCTCGACTTGAGCCAGGGCACTGTCGGAGACGCCGGTTTCCTGGAGCTCGTCGTCGGTCATGCTGGTCAGCACGGTGACCGCGATGAGATGCGTCTCGAGTCCGCGCTTCGCCAATCGCTCGGCGCTCGCTTCCATCATTCGGCGGCCGCCGGAAGCGTGCACGTTGACCATCCACACGCCAAGGTCGGCGGCGGCTTCCACCGCACCGGCGACCGTATTGGGAATGTCGTGAAACTTCAGGTCCAGGAAGACCTGAAAGCCCCGCCGATGCAGCGCCTCGACGGCCGCCGGCCCTGCACGGGTGAACAGCTCCTTGCCGACCTTGACGCGGCAACGGGCGGGATCGAGCGCGTCGGCCAGTTGCAGCGCCGCACCCAGTTCAGCGTAGTCGAGCGCAATGATGAGTGGCGATTCCGGGGCGGGCATGGTCGTCTCCAGCAGTCGAATTCGTGCGGGAGTATACCTGACACCGCAATGGGATAGGTCGCTCCCGCCATATCCGCGCCAGCTACTTTAGCCAGATTGAGTAGAAATTGACTGACAAGAATGATCGCTTTTTTCCGATAAAAAATCGCGGAGCAGCGTCGATACAAGGTAATGACGGGCGGTGTGGAACGACACCGGCCTTCACTCACCGATATCAAAAGAGAGATCGCCATGAAGACTCTGCTCCGTGCCGCACTGTTCTCGCTGTTCAGTTTCACCGCTCTCCCCGCGCTTGCCCAGGATGCCCCCGTCAATATCAACGAGGCGTCGGTCGAGGCATTGACGACGCTGCCCGGCATCGGCGCGGTCAAGGCTCAGGCGATCGTCGACGATCGGAAAGCCAACGGCGACTACAAAAGCCTGGAGGACCTGACCCGCGTCGATGGCATCGGCGAAGCCACGGTGGCCAACCTCTCCGAGAAGGCAACACTGTAAGCCCGGCTCCGGGGCCGGCTTCTCGTCGGCCCCGGGGTGTCCAAGCTTGCAATTCCCTCGTTAGTCTCCATCTTGCCTGATTGGCAGTGCCAACGACGGAGACATCATGCCCCTGCTCATCCTCATCGCCCTATTCGCGATAGCGGACTTCGCCGTACTCTTCACGCTGGGAGCCAGGCTAGGCCTGCTGACCAGCCTGTTGTGGATCGTCGCCAGTGGTGCCCTCGGTGTTCATCTGATTCGCCGCGAGAGCCTGCTCACGCTTCAGCGGGCCCGTGTCCGCGTGGCAGCCGGTGAAATCCCCTCCGCCGAGATCATGGCGGGCGCCTCGTTCGTATTGGCGGGCATCCTGTTGATAGCACCCGGTTTTCTTTCCGATATCGTGGGCCTAGCATGCCTGATCCCCGGCAGCGGCCAGCTATGGCGTCGCTGGTCCGCCCGCCGCAGTGGGAGCGGCTCGAAGGGGGCGGAAATCCCCGGCGACTGGAACGTCCATCGAAGAGATTCGGAAAACCCTGCCAGCGGTGGTCGAGCCGGCGATGGGGCCAATCCCATCGAGGGAGAGTATCTCGGCAAGGACCAATGAAGTGCCCTACCTTGCCGCCGCCCGGCGATAAAATTTTCAGGCCGCCCCTTGAAACCGGCTGGCCAGACCCAATCAAGGCAGCAGCGACAGCTTTAGGCCGTCAGGCCCATTAACCGGAAGGCGCAAGCCTTCGCCCCTTGAGCCTGGCTCATGTGGGAACGTGCATTTGTAACATGCAACCATCAGGAGAACGTGAGCAATGAAAATCCGTCCCTTGCACGATCGCGTCATCGTACGTCGCAAAGAAGAAGAGCAGAAAACTGCTGGCGGCATCGTGCTTCCGGGCAGTGCCCAGG
>NZ_CEXLVS010000158.1:0-9909 GCF_982684285.1 Salinicola sp.
CAGTCATCTCGACGGTCTGAGCGCCGATGACATCGAGCCCGTCTTCGAGGACGATGCCGGCAATGTCTGGGTTGGTACCAGCGCCGGCCTGGACCGCTTCCGTCATGCCGCTCTGGTACCGGCACACCTCCCCGGCGGCGCCCGCAACGTCGCCCTGGCCGAGGACGCCTCCGGCGTGCTGTGGGCAGGCTCCAGCAACCGTCCGGTGATGCGCCGGTCAGCGGGACAATGGCACACGACCGACGTTGCGCCGCCCATCAACAACGCCTTCAGCGATGCTCGAGGCGACGTCTGGCTGGGCGGCCCGAACGGTATCTGGCGGGCACATCGAGGCGTGCTGCGCCGGGTCACCGCGTTGCCGTCGACGATCCAGGCCGAGGCGAGCGTGCGTGCAATGGCCCGCGATGGCGATGGCGCGCTGTGGGTCTCGATCAATCGATCGGGGCTGTTTCGCTGGCATGGGGGAGCCTGGCAACTCACGCCGCCACCGACGAGCCGTCCGAGTCAGACCATGCCCGTCAGCGCGACCCGCGATACCCAAGGCCGGGTCTGGTTCGGTTACCGGGACGATCTGCTGGTCATGCGCGATGGGGACGACATTCGCCAGTGGGGGCCGCAGGACGGCCTGGACATCGGCAACGTGGCGGCGATCACGGCCACCCGGCAGCATCTCTGGCTGGCCGGCACCCACGGCGCAGCCCTGTTCGATGGTGAACGGTTTCACGCCATCGCCAGCGGCGACCCGTTCACCGGCATTCACGCCATCATCGAAACCCCGGTCGAGATCGCCAAGGATCGCCAGGGTGACTCACCCTCGGCTTCCGCATCGGCGTGGGGGGACCTCTGGCTGCACACCCAGACCGGCGTTCTCCAGATACCGGCGGGGGAAATCGCCAGGGTGCTGGAGGAACCCGGCCAGCGCGTCCGGTTTCGCCGCTTCGAGGGGGACGATGATCTTCCCAACGATGCTTTTCGCATCCATCCCGTCCCCAGTGCCATCCGAGGACAGGATGGACGCCTGTGGTTCGCCACCATCGCCGGCGTGGTCTCGGTCGACCCGAGCCGGTCCCAGGATCGATCGCCACCGCCCGAGCCTCGAATCACGACGCTCACGGCCGATACCAGCCGCTATCCCCTGGCATCGCCCACAGCCTCCGAGGCGTCGTTGTCCGCCCGACCCCGCAGAATCGCCATCGACTATACGGCGATCGATCTGGCCCGGCCCGATAGCGTGCGCTTTCGCTATCGCCTGCGCGGCTACGATACCCGGTGGCACGACGCCGGAAACCGACGTCAGGCCATCTACACTCGGCTGGGCCCTGGCGATTACCGCTTCGAGGTCGAAGCCTCCAGCGGCAGCGGTGTCTGGAGTCCACGGCCGGCCAGCTTGATCCTGCATATCGCCCCCGCTTTCTACCAGACCTGGACGTTTCGCGGGCTGTGCCTGCTGCTCATCACGGTCCTGCTGTGGGCAGGCTATCGTTATCGGATGCGCCTGACGGCGGCCCAGCTGCGCTCGCGGCTCGAGACGCGCCACGCCGAACGCGAGCGCATTGCCCGCGAACTCCACGATACGCTGCTTCAGAGCATCCAGGCACTGGTGCTGCACTTCCAGGCCGCCGCCGACAAGATGCCCGTCGACGATCCGGCTCGTCAGGCGATGGCGCGGGCCCTCGACCGGGCCGATGAAGTGATCGAGGAGGGGCGCGACCGCGTGATGTCCCTGCGCCATGCCTCGGCTGGCGTCGGTCTCGCCGAGTGCTTGTCGCGAATGTGCCAGGAGCGGCCAGGTGCCCGGAACCTGGTCTGCCAGGTCATCACGCAAGGCAGTCCGAAGCCACTCCGCTCCCGGGTCGAAAGCGAAGCCTACTGGATCGGCCATGAGGCGCTGTGCAACGCGTTTCGTCATGCCGATGCCACCCGGATCATCGTCACCCTGTGTCATGCGCCGGAGGGCTTCAGCCTGTCGGTAAGCGACGACGGTACGGGGATTCCCGGCCACTATCTGACGCCGTCGGGACGCCCCGGTCATTGGGGGCTCCCTCATATGCATGAGCGCGCCCGACAGTTGCAGGGAAGACTCGAGATCGATAGCCAGGCCGGCCTCGGGACCACGGTTCGACTGACCATTCCGGCAGCGCTAGCCTATCGAGATCATCCTTCGCGACATCACCCCTTGCGACGCCGCCGCCGGCGATTCGGGAGAACCTGAGCATGCCCCCAGCCCCTCTGCCGATTCGTGTCCTGGTCGCCGATGACCATCCTCTGCTGATAGAGGGAATCGCCGCCGTGATCGCGGATCAGGCGGATATCGAGCTGGTCGGGGAAGCCGGCAACGGTATCGAGGCCATCGCCAGCTATCGCCGCCTGCAGCCCGACGTCACACTGATGGATCTGCAGATGCCCGAGCTGGATGGCATCGCCGCCATTCACGCCATTCGCGACGAGTTCCCCGCGGCACGAATCGCCATTCTGACCACTTATCAGGGAGATGTTCGGGTCCTGCACGCCATCCAGGCGGGCGCCACCGGCTATCTGCTGAAGAGCACGCTGCGCAAGTCACTCGTCGATACCATCCGTGCACTGGCAATGGGGAAATCTCATTTTCCCGCCGAGATTGCGGCCGACCTGGCCAGCCATCTGGGTGCCGAGCCGCTCAGCCGGCGCGAAGTCGAGGTCTTGCGCTGGATTGCACACGGAGAATCCAACAAGGCGATCGCGCGTCGACTCGGGCTCACCGAAGAGACGATCAAGGCTCACGTCAAGAACCTGATCGCCAAGCTCAACGCCGGCAATCGCACCCATGCCGTGGCCATCGCCCTGCGGCGCGGCATCATCGACATGGCGTAGCAGGAGACCGGCGCTACCTCTTTAGGGGGAGGCGCACCCTCGCCCAATGAGGATTAACTTGCCGACGAGAGCGCTTCATCATCGATACCACCGACACCACCGGAGTTCGACCATGAGGCGTTCCCACCCCGCATCGACGCCACCCCTCGCTCCCCGAACGGTCAAGGCGGAGAGGATGGCGCTCGTGCTATCCCTGTTGTCCCAGGCGGCGTATAGCCTCGACGACGAACGTCTCGCCGCGCAGCTCGGTCTTCCCCGAGCCATGGCAGTGCTGAAAGAACGGCTCTCGAATGAAACCGCGCCTGGCAAACTGGCAGGATGGCAGACTCGGCGCCTGACCACCCACGTCGAGACCCATCTCCAGGACCGGATACGCACTGCGGATCTGGCGGCTATCGCCCGGCTGAGCGTGGGTCACTTCACCCATGCCTTCAAGCTGACCTTCGGCGAAACCCCATGCCACTACGTCCTTCGTCAGCGTATTCGGCAGGCGCAGAGATTGATGCAACATCAACGGACGCCGTTGACCGACATCGCGCTGGCCTGCGGCTTCTGCGATCAGTCGCACTTCACGCGCCTGTTTCGCCGGGTCACCGGCACCAGCCCTAGCGAGTGGCGGCGCCGCTTCGGTGGCGATGCCGTCCCAGTGCTCGACTCGGCAACAGCTGTCACCAGCGACGTGACGGGGACCCGGATGACATCGGTAGCACTCGCCGCCGAGGATCACCTGGGCGGCAGCAAGAAGTTGCCCTGTCGGCCATCGCCGAGGTGGGAGTCGATCTCGCTGTCGTCCTTCAACGCGACGCCGGAGGCACCCAGCGCCTGGGCTTCGCGCAGCAGGTAGGCGAGCAGTTTGGCGGCACTGGCGTAACCCAGTCCCCGCGGGCGGATGTTGGAGATACAGTTGCGCTCGCTGTCGCGCCGGCCCGACCGGGGTGCCCAGGTAAAATAGAGCCCGAGACTGTCCGGCGAGCTGAGTCCGGGACGCTCGCCGATCAGGACGATGCTCATGCGCGCCTTGAGCGCCTCGCCGATCGGGTCGCCGATCGCGACCCGCCCCTGCTCCACCAGAGCCACCGGCCCCGGCGACAGTCCCAGCCGTCCGATCTCCGGCAGCGCGGCGTCGAGAAACGGGATGGCCTGCTCGTGAATCGCCCGCGCCGAGAGACCATCGACCACGCAGATCGAGACGTCGCAGGGTTCGGGGGTGATGGCGGCAAGCTCCTGCTCGGCTTGCTCCGACAGCCGTCGCCCGAGATCCGGCCGGCGCAGGTATTCGTCGCGGTCGGCTGCCTGGCTGTGCAGGCGCAGCGCCAGCGGAAAGCGACGGTCCAGTTCCGGCATCAGGCGCTCGGTATCCAGCGCCATGTGTACGGCATCCCGGGCCCGGGCATGGTCGAGTTGAAAGGCCAGCTGGGCTGACGTCGGCAGGCTACCGCCGGCCCGCCCCAGGCCGATTCTGGCATCGGTGAGTTCACGCAGTCGCTGCCAGGGGTTGGTGACGGTGATACCCGCATCGCCATCGTGGAGATCCTGGTCGTTCATCGTGCTGCTCCCGTATCAACCGTGCCCAAGCCCATTGACCCCAACACGTGCTGGAAACGTGACGGCAACTCGCGACCGAAGGCGATGCCGCGATCGTTACGATAGATACCGCTGGTTTCCAGCCAGGCTTCGAACTCCGGCGCCGGACGCAGCCCCAGCACCTGGCGCAGGTAGAGCGCGTCGTGGAACGAGGTGGTCTGGTAGTTGAGCATGATGTCGTCGGAGCCGGGAATGCCCATGATGTAGTGGCAGCCCGCCGCCCCCAGCAGCGTCAACAGCATGTCCATGTCGTCCTGGTCGGCCTCGGCGTGGTTGGTGTAGCAGACGTCGCAGCCCATCGGCACGCCGAGCAGCTTGCCGCAGAAATGATCCTCCAGCCCGGCGCGGATGATCTGCTTGCCGTCGAACAGATACTCCGGGCCGATGAAGCCGACCACGGTATTGACCAGCAGCGGCTCGAACTCCCGCGCGACGGCGTAGGCGCGCGCCTCCAGCGTCTGCTGGTCGATCCCGTGGTGGGCATCGGCGGAGAGCGCGCTGCCCTGGCCGGTCTCGAAGTACATCACGTTGTTGCCGAGCGGCCCGCGATTCAGCGACAGTGCCGCCTCGCGCCCCTCCCGCAGCAGGGCCAGATCGATGCCGAAGCCGCGATTGGCCGCCTCGGTGCCGGCGATCGACTGGAACACCAGGTCCGTCGGCGCGCCGCGCTCGATCGCCTCGATGGCGGTGGTGACATGTGTCAACACGCAGCTCTGGGTGGGGATTTCGTAGCGGGAGATGACCTCGTCGAGCATCTTCAACAGCGTCACCACCGTGGACGTGTTGTCGGTGGCGGGATTGATGCCGATCACGGCGTCGCCGCTGGCGTAGAGCAGGCCATCGAGGATGCTGGCCGCGATGCCGGAAGCGTCGTCGGTGGGATGATTGGGCTGCAACCGCGTCGACAGCCGGCCCGGCAGACCGATGGTATTGCGGAAGCGCGTGACGACCTCGCACTTTCGGCCGACCAGCACCAGATCCTGCACGCGCATCAGCTTGGAGACCGCTGCGACCATCTCCGGCGTCAGGCCGGGGGCCAGACGTTCGAGCGATTCGCCGTCGGCACGCTCGGAGAGCAACCAGTTGCGGAATTCGCCGACGCTCAGCGAGGCAACCGGCGCGAACGCGGCCCGATCATGACGATCGAGAATCAGCCGCGTGACCTCGTCCTCCTCATAGGGAATCAGCGGCTCTTCCAGGAACGTGGCGAGAGGCAGTTCCGCCAGTGCCATCTGGGCAACGGCCCGCTCCTCGGCGCTCGCCGCCGCAATCCCGGCCAGGGCATCCCCGGAGCGGTGAGGGGTGGCGGCGGCCAGCAGCGTTCCAAGGCCATCGAACCGATACCGCCGGCCATCGACGTCGATAACATGCTCACTCATGGCATCACACCTGTTGTCGTTGTTCGAAGACAAGGAGTGGCCTTCAGTTTATGCCATAAACGCCTCGGCGCCCGCGAGCGGCACGTCGTCGCCTGCGCGGCGCCTGCGCCTAGCTCGTCGTCAGCGCCAGGATCTCCTGCCAGAGGCCGTCGTCCAGCACCAGCGGTGCCTGGCTGCGACGCTGGCGCCAGGTCGAGGCCCCTGGCCAGCGCACCGCCCGGCCGGACTCGTCGGGCGTGGCGGCGGCCAGATGGTGCTGGATGCCCTCGACGATGGCGTCACAGGCGGCTCGCCCGCCGAGCTGCTCGGGGTCGAACAGCATGAATATCTGGCAACTCCCGCCACCGCTGCCACGTTCGACCCGATCGATGTCGTGGCTCGGCCGGCCCTGCGCCAGCAGCGCGGCCAGGGCGTCGAGCAGTATGGAGAGTCCCGACCCTTTCCAGTAACCGGTCGGAAGCAGGCGACGCGTCGCTTCGATCGCCGCCGGATCCCGCGTCAGTTCGCCGTCCGCATCGAAGCCGCCGTCGATGGGAAGCTGCTCGCCGTTGCGTCGCGTGGTCTGCAGCTTGCCGTAGGAGAATTGGGACATCGCCATGTCCAGCACCAGCGGACCGTCGCGATGGGGAACGGCCATGACCATAGGATTGTTGCCTACCGACTGGGTGGCAGCGCCCCAGGCCGGCATGCACGGCTCCGTGTTGGTCCACATGATCGCCGCGAAGCCCTGCTCCGCCGCTTGCCAACCATAGCTACCGCCCCGCATCCAGTGGGTCGTGTCGCGCACCGCGACCAGCCCCATGCCGTGCTCGCGCGCCAGGGCCATGGCCCGCTCGGTGGCCTGGATCGCGTTGCGAATACCGATACCGAAGTGGCCGTCGAACACCTCGATGGCGCCGAGTCGCTGCACGGGTTCCCGCGCAGCGTCGACGTCGACCCACCCCCGGCGAACGTAGTCGACGAACCGGGGAATGCGTCCGATGCCATGAGAGTGCACGCCGTCCCGCGTGCTTTCGGCGTGAATGCGCGCACAGAGCGAGGCGTCATCGGGCGCCAGCCCTGCCTCGAGCAGAATCCGCTGCAGGGTGGCTTGCAGCGTTTCGAAATCGACCATCGCCATTGGAGATCCTTTAGTAATACATCATACATTTATCCAGCGACCATAGCGGCCCCGACCGATCCTGCGTATTCGCTTTTAGTGGAAGAATGGATGACCGCAAGCACCCGCGCGCCGGCGATCGCTCGAACCTTCAAGGCGATCAGGCATGCGCGTCAGAAGCGCGGGAAAACACGGGACACCCGCCTCGTGAGAATGAAAAAAGCCCTGCCGATAAATCGACAGGGCTTTCTCGACGACGACGAGACGTCACCGCCTTTCGCTGATGCCTGGGCCGCCGTTGCCGGCGGCCGGGCGATTCAGCGACGCAGGCCGAGCTTCTTGATCAGCGACTGATAGCGATCGAAGTCCTTGCCCTTCAGGTAGTCCAGCAGCTTGCGGCGCTGGTTAACCATGCGGATCAGACCACGACGAGAGTGGTGATCCTGCTTGTGATCCTTGAAGTGGCTCTGCAGGCCGTCGATGTTGGCGCTCAGCAGCGCAACCTGGACTTCCGGGGAACCGGTGTCGCTCTCGCCCTGACCGAACTCTTTGACGATCTCGGCTTTCTTTTCAGCGGTTAATGCCATGAAAAACTCTCCAGCAAGCAATATGCCTGAATGATGAATATCGGAGACCACGCATATTTGCAGCCTCCCAGTTGACCGTCACGAAGACGGGTGCATCGAATCGATGCCGACAGCTTGACCTTCGGCGCTTGTCGAGACTTGCCTCGACTCGACAGGGTCCGAGTCCAATGCTGCCGTGTCGACCAGACGCCGGGGAGCGACTTCCCCCTGCGCGGTCAATTCGACCAACCCCAGAAAGGATTCGTCGCGATACAGTCTCGCCGTGGTGCCCGGCGCCAGCTCGGTGCCTGCCACCGCCGCCCGCTGCCCCAGCAGCAACTGCCGAGCCACGGTTTCCGTCACGCTGAGCGTCGGCAGATGCTCGAGCATGACATCGACCGGGAGCAGTTGCGCCAGCCGTTGCTCGTCGCTCATCGCCTCGAGCGTCTCGAGGGGGACTCGCCTTGCGCTGTCGAAGGGCCCCGTTTCAAGACGTTCCAACGCCGTGATGTGGGCGCCAAACCCCAGCGCGGCGCCGATATCCTCGGCCAGTGTCCGAATGTAGGTGCCCTTGCTGCAGCGCACCTGCAACCAGACGCCATCGGGCTCCCATTCGAGCGGGCGCATATCATATATCGTTACGCGGCGCGGCGCACGCGCTACCGTCTCGCCCTGGCGCGCCAGCTCGTAAAGCTTGCGCCCCTGCTGCTTGAGCGCCGAGTACATCGGCGGGATCTGTTCGATCTCGCCGCGAAACCTCTCAAGCACGGCTTCGACGGCATCACGATCCAGCGCGGCAGGCATGGCCTGGCGCTCGATCACCTCACCTTCGGCATCGCCGGTGTCGGTCACGGCCCCGAACTGGATTCGGGTCCGGTAGACCTTGTCGGCTTCGAGCAGGTGAGCGGAGAACTTGGTCGCCTCACCCAGGCAGACCGGCAACAACCCGGTCGCCATTGGATCCAGCGTCCCGGTGTGGCCGGCCTTGCGCGCCTGGAACAACCGCCGGGCCCGCTGCAGCGCGTGATTGCTCGACACCCCCTTGGGCTTGTCGAGCAGCAGCACACCGTTGATGGGCAGCCCCTTGCGACGCCGTGCCATCAGCGCGACTCTCCATCCTCGTGCCGCGTATCACTCCCCCGGGAACCGTCGTCCTGGCCCGCCGCGTCGTCACTCTCCTGCGGGCGGTTGCTGGCGACGGCCTCGTCGATCAGCGCCGACAGCTTGTGCCCGCGAACGACGCTTTCGTCATAGTGAAAGCGCAGCTCGGGCACGTGGCGAAGCTTGATGCGGCGCGCGATCTGCGAGCGCAGGAACCCGGCGGCCCGCTTGAGCACGGCCAGGTTTTCCTTGACCCGAGCCGGATCGTTCTCGCCCAGCAGCGTCACGTAGACATCGGCGTAACCGAGATCCCGACTGACCTTGACCGAGCTGACCGTGACCATCCCCAGGCGCGGATCCTTGATCTCGCGCTGGATCAGGACGGCCAGCTCCTGCTGCAGCTGGTCGGCGACCCGATCGGTTCGTTTGAATTCGCGCATCGTTGCCTCTCGAGATCCCGCAGGCGCCTGGTTCGTAAAAAACTGGGCGCCGGCGGGATCCTGTCACTTACAGGGTACGCTCGACCTTGACCTGGTCGAAGACCTCGATCTTGTCGCCGACCTGAACGTCGTTGTAGTTCTTGACGCCGATACCGCACTCCATGCCGTTGCGCACTTCGTTGACGTCATCCTTGAAGCGACGCAGGGATTCCAGCTCGCCTTCGTAGATGACCACGTTTTCGCGCAGGACACGGATCTTCTTGTTGCGGTGAACGGAGCCCTCGATGACCATACAGCCAGCGATCGCCCCGATCTTCGGCGCCTTGAACACGTCGCGCACCTCGGCGATACCGACGATCTCTTCCTTCCACTCCGGTGCCAGCATGCCACTCATGGCCTGCTTGACCTCGTCGATCAGCTGGTAGATGACGCTGTAGTAGCGCAGATCCAGCCCTTCACGCTCGACGATTTCCCGGGCGGAAGCGTCGGCACGGACGTTGAACCCGACCAGAATCGCTTCACTGGCCAGTGCCAGGTTGGCGTCGGTTCCGGTAATGCCGCCAACCCCGGAAGAGACCACCGCCACCTGCACTTCATCGGTGGAGAGTTCTTCCAGCGCCCCGCGGATCGCTTCCAGCGAGCCCTGGACGTCGGCCTTGAGGACGACGTTGACCTTGGCCACCTCGTCCTGGCCCATCTGGCTGAACATGTTCTCCAGCTTGGCCTTCTGCTGGCGAGCCAGACGCACTTCGCGGTATTTGCCCTGGCGGAAGTTGGCGATTTCACGCGCCTTCTTCTCGTCGGACAGCACCATGAAGTCCTCACCGGCTTCCGGCGTGCCATCGAGACCCTGGATCTCGACCGGCATGGACGGCCCCCCCGACTCGACC
>NZ_CEXLVS010000159.1:0-2642 GCF_982684285.1 Salinicola sp.
GACTATCGGCTCTTTGACGCCGACAACCACTACTACGAGCCCCGGGACTGCTTTTCGCGCTACATCGAGCCGCGTCACCGCAACAAGGCGATCCGGCTGAGCGTGGACGAGAGCGGTCAGGAGCGCCTGATGGTGGGCGACAAGCCCTTCACGTTCCTGGGCAAGCTCGATTTCGACCACCACGCCAAGCCGGGTAGCCTGCGCGAGATGCTCCGGATGATGAACACCCCGGGCTACGAGGGGCAGGTCGTCCAGGAGCACGAGGCCGCCTTCCTCGAGCGCGACGCCCGGCTCGCCCGGATGGACGAGCAGGGCATCGAGTCGTGCCTCCTGTTTCCCACTCTCGCCGTCTGCGTCGAGCAGTTCATGACCGACGACGTCGAGCAGATGTATGCAAACTTCCACGCCTTCAACCGCTGGCTCGACGAGACCTGGGGGTTCGACTACCAGGAACGCATCTATGCCCCGCCGCTCCTCTCGCTGCTCGATCTCGACGAGGCCGTCGCCGAGCTCGAGTGGGTGATCGAGAAGGGCGCGCGCATCATCGCGCTTCGCCCCGGCCCCAGCTATGGCCGCTCGCCAGCCGATCCCTACTTCGATCCCTTCTGGGCGCGGCACCACGAGGCCGGCATCACCGTCGCGTTCCATCTCGCGGAGTCCGGCTACAACGAGATGATGAGCGTCTGGTTCGGCGAGCAGCCGAACCCCTCCTCGCACCGTCAGTCCGCTCTGCAATGGTCGTGCTTCTACGGAGACCGGCCGATCATGGACACGATTGCGGCGCTCGTCTTCCACAACCTCTTCGGCCGCTACCCGAACCTGAAGGTCGTGAGCGTCGAGAACGGCTCGCTCTTCATCCCGTACCTCATGAAGGTGATGGACAAGATGGGCGGCATGGGCCGCAACGGCCCCTGGATTGGTGGGCGCATCCACGAGAAGCCCAGTCAGATCGTGCGCCGGCACGTGTTCGTGTCGCCGTATCATGAAGAGGACATCCCGGTGCTGGCGGCGGAGATCGGCGTCTCGCAGGTGGTCTTCGGATCGGACTACCCGCATCCGGAAGGGCTCGCCGAACCCCGCGACTTCGTCGACGGTATCGAGCAGCTCTCCGACGCAGAGGTCCGGATGATCATGCGCGACAACTCGCTGGGGCTGGTCGGGCGAGCGTGAGCCGCGAAGTCGTCGACCAGAGCGGCCGCGTCCTGGGTTCGCGGGCACTGCAGACCCGTAGCCGCCTGTTGGAAGCCACCGAGAAACTGCTCGGCGAGCAGAAGCTGCGAGACCTGCGCGTGACCGACATCGCGAGACACGTGGGGACGTCGGCGGCCACCTTCTATCAGTACTTCCGGGACGTCGACGACGTCGTACTGTGCTTGGCAGAGGAGACCTCGGACGAGATGCCGAGGATGCTCGAGTTGATCGCCGGTTCGTGGCGGGGCCAAGAAGGACTGCAGAAGGCGCGTACGCTCGTCGAGGCCTTCATCGACCACTGGGACGAGCATCGCGCGGTGCTGCGGGTTCGAAATCTCGCGTCCGACGAGGGTGACCAACGCTTCCAGGACTTGCGGGAGCGAACCATGCAGCCGGTATTGGAGGAGCTCGCGCGCGTCATCAGCGACCACCATGGCGCGGACGATCCCCAGGGTCATCCGCACGCAGCGGCTGCCGCCATGGCCGCGATCCTCGAACGGCTGGCCGCCTATCACGCCGAGCTCGAGGTCTTCGGTGTCACGCGCGAGCACCTGATCGAGAGTTCCGCGCACATCCTGCACCGAACCGTGACAGGCGATTAGGTGGCGGAGAAGCCGCTCCGCTTGCTCCCGCAGGTCACCCCCGAGAACGAACACTTCTGGCTCGGCGGAGCCGACAACGAGCTTCGTTTCCTCCGCTGCGGGGGTTGCCGCTATTACGTGCATCCCCCCGCGCCGCTGTGCCCCGAGTGCCTGTCTCGCGACTTGTCGCCCGAGGCGGTCTCGGGCCGGGCGGTCGTCCACACCTTCACGGTGAACCACCAGCCCTGGATCCCCGGCTTCGATCCACCCTACGTGGTGGCGATCGTGGAGCTCGACGAACAAGAAGGCTTGCGACTCACGACGAACCTCGTGAACTGCAAGCCGGAAGACATCTCGATCGGCCTGCGCGCCCACGTCCTCTTCGAGGACCTGGGCGAGGGCGTTTTCCTGCCCCTCTTCGAGTTGGACGAATGATCGAAGCGCTAGAGCGCCGCGCCGCGCTGACGGGTATCGGCCAGTCGGAGGTTGGACGCCGCCTGAACCGCGATCCCCTGGCGCTTACCGCGGACGCGTGCCTCGCGGCCATCGACGACGCCGGCCTCAGCCGCGAAGACATCGACGGGCTCTCCACGTACCCCGGGAACTTCGGTCCGAACGGCTTCAGCGGCGCCGGCATCCCCGAGGTGCAGGACATGCTGCGCCTGAACCTGAACTGGTTCTGCGGGGGGCCAGAGCTTCCCGGCCAGTTGGGCTCGGTGGTGAACGCGTGTCTCGCGGTGGCGACGGGTCTCGCGAAGCACGTCCTGTGCTTTCGCACGGTCTGGGAGTCCACCGCGCAGGGTACCGGAGGACGGCCGGGGATTGGGGCCGGAGGCGGCGGGGGCTTCCGGGCGAGTGGATTCATGCAAT
>NZ_CEXLVS010000159.1:2652-9892 GCF_982684285.1 Salinicola sp.
ACACTGCCCTACGGTGCAGCCTCCGCTGCGGTGTGGATCGCGATGATGGCCCAGCGTCACTTCCACGAGTTTGGAACCACGCGCGAACAGCTGGCGCAGATCGCGCTGAATGCGCGCAAGAACGCGGGCGTGAACCCGAAGGCGATCTACCGAGACCCGATGTCGATGGCCGACTACCTCGCGGCGCGGATGATCTCGTACCCCTTCTGCCTGTACGACTGCGACGTGCCGGTGGACGGTTGCACCGCGATGATCGTTTCCCACGTCGACGCGGCCGGGGATTGTCGCAAGCCACCGCTCACCGTGGAGTCCGTCGGAACCGCTCTCAAGGGTCGGCCTTCCTGGGACCAGTGGGACGATCTCACGACGATGGCGCTGCGGGACGCCGCCGCGATGCTGTGGGAGCGTACGGATCTGGCGCCCCGGGACGTCGACTGCGCGCAGCTCTACGACGGCTTCAGCTTCATTACGTTGGCTTGGCTCGAAGCCCTGGGCTTCTGCGGCAAGGGCGAAGGAGGCTCCTTCATCGAGGGCGGTGCCCGCATCGCGCGCGACGGCGAGATTCCCCTCAATACCCAAGGCGGTCAGCTCTCCGCCGGCCGCCTGCACGGCTCGGCGATCGCGATCATCATCGGCCTGGCGCTGGCGTATGTCGGTGGCGTGTCCACCGGCGGCAGCAAGGGGCTCTCCGACGTGACGCTGTTTTCCGGCCTCGGCCTGATGGGCGGCGGCATGCTGCGCGACCTGGCCATCATCGCCACCGCCTACGGCGTGCGTTTCCAGGAGATCAAGAAAGCCGGCTTGCGTGGCGTGATCGCGCTGTTCCTCGGCGTACTGGTGTCGTTCGTCGCCGGGGCAGTGGTGGCGATCGGCTTCGGCTACACCGACCCGGTGGACATCACCACCATTGCCGCCGGAGCGGTGACCTACATCGTCGGGCCGGTGACCGGTGCCACCCTGGGCGCGAGTTCGGAAGTGATCGCGCTGTCGATCGCCGCCGGTCTGGTGAAGTCGATTCTCACCATGATCGCGACACCGCTGACCGCCAGATTGATCGGCCTGGACAATCCGCGCTCGGCGATGATCTTCGGCGGCCTGATCGGGACCACCAGTGGCGTGGCGGCGGGCCTGGCCGCCACCGATGCGCGTCTGGTCCCCTACGGTGCGATGACCGCGACGTTCTACACCGGTCTCGGCATCCTGCTGGCGCCGACGGTGCTGTTTCTCGCCGTGCGAGCGATCTTCTGAGACTAGGGCGGCCGGCCGGGAGCCGGTCGCCTCGCTACGGTGACGAGAACGCCTGGTCGAGACGCCGTCCCGATCGAGAGACCGGGACCGGTGCGATGGCGACGCAGCCGCGACCCGCGGACTTGGCTTGATAGAGCGCCAGGTCGACCTCCTCCAGCAGCCCCTTGGAGGTCTGCTGGCGGTGCTCGCCGACACCGGCGGAGAAGCTGACGCGCAGCTCCAGCGGACTCAGGACACGGTGTCGCAATTGCGCCAGCACGCGGTTCACCGTCGCCTGTGCCGAAAAGCGGTCGACACCCGGCAGAATCATCAGAAACTCTTCTCCACCCCAGCGAATCAGCGTGTCGCTCGAGCGCAGCGCGCCCGCCACGAAGTGGCTGAACTCCTTCAGTACCGTATCGCCGACGGCGTGACCGTGGCGATCGTTGATCGCCTTGAAATGATCCAGGTCCAGCATCGCGACGGCGACCTTGTCGCCCAGTCGCTGACCGCGCTCCAGCGCCCGCTCGAGCAGCTCCCAGCCCATGCGACGGTTGTGCAGTCCCGTCAGGTCGTCGCGCGTCGCCAGATACTCGAGGCGACGGTTTTTCTCCTCCAGCCGACGTTCGAGATCACGCCGTTGGGTGATGTCGACCAGAAAGGCGATTCGCTGGGGGTTACCCCGCTCGTCACGACCGATGGTGTCCTCGAGCATCACGGTTCGCGTGGCGCCGTCGTGAAGCCGAACCTCCAGCGAGCGGCGCTGGTTCAAGGCGTTGGGGAAGCTGGCGGCATGACGTTTTTCGGCCGCCTGTCGGCTCTGCGGGGGGAGCAGCTTGCGAAAGTGGGCGTTGAGAAGCTCGCTCTCCGGGTAGCCGAAGAACTCGCAGAAGGCGCGGTTGACCTGACGCAAATACCCGCCCGCGTCGATCATGCAGACGCCCATGGGCAGGTTCTCGAAGACCTGGCGCAGTTGAGGCTGGTGCTGGGCCAGCAGCCCCGGCTCGGCATTGTCGGCGGCTATCTCGCCAATGGCGATCAACACGTGGTGCCCCGGTTCGGTATCGCCAGGCGCCTCCAGCGGGGAAACCTTGAGTTTCACGGCCAGCAGTGGCTGCCGGTGCTGGCGGATGTGGAAGCTGTGCCATCGACGCGAGGCGGTGGGGGCGACGTTCATCAGGGCGGGATGATCGCGGCCGGCGGCCGGATACCGTCCGCCATCGAGCCACTGCCAGGGATCGGCCATGGGGAAGCGCCCGTCCAGGCGCAACTGGCGTTTCGCCGTTTCATTGGCGTCGACCAGTAACGGGACGCCGTCGTCGAGCCGGTAGATCAGTGCCGCGATGTTCAGCGTATCCAGTCCATCCGGGGTAGAGGGGCTTGCCTCCGCCTGTCGTGACAATCGCTTTTTCGATGCAGTCATAAGTCAGGATACCGTAAGTCCGTACGGTGGATGGAGTTACCGAGCGTCCCGCGACGACTAGTACCTTCCCTTGACCAGCGCGAAGCGCGAGTCCGGGCAGACGGGCAGTCTTTCCGTGACCGGTCGGGCAAACCAGTATCCCTGCTGCCTTGCAATACCGTGCCGGTAGAGCCAGCGAGCTTCTTCCATGGTCTCGATCCCTTCGGCCACCAGCCTGATGTCGAGATGCCGTGCCAGGTCGACGATATGACGAATCACTATCTGCTTTCGGGGCGAGGCATCGATGTTGCTGACCAGCTGGCGGTCGATCTTCAGCGTGTCGGGCGAGATGTCGGTGAGCAGGTCGAGATTGGCATACCCGGTGCCGAAATCGTCGAGCGCCGTCTTCATGCCCATGGCACGGTAACTGGCCACGATATTGCGCAGGTGGAGCCGATCCGTGACGCTCTCGCTCTCGACGATCTCGAAACACAGCCGGCTGACCGGCCACCCGACGCGCTTGGCGGCCGCCAGCGTTGCCTGGATACAGGCTTCGGGCTCGTAGACGGCATTGGGTAGGAAATTGATCGACAGCACGCCCTGGGCATTCAGCCGGTGAGCGATTTCGATCGCCTTGACGCGACAGGCCTGGTCGAAGCGATAGCGTGTCCTGTCGTCGACTTTCGCCAGTACGGACGCGGCTGACTCCCCGTTGGGGCCCCGGACCAGGGCCTCGTAGCCGTAGATGTGGCTCTCGTCGATGTCGACGAGCGGCTGGAATGCCATGGTGAAATCGAAATTCAGCGGCGCGTCGCAGCGTCCGCAGGCGTCTTGGTGTCTGGCACAGCCCGGCATCGTTGTCCTCCCTGACGACATGCACTGCCATGATCAGCCTCGCCGGCGACGCACTCCATTGCGGTCCCGACAAGTCATTAAGCGTGGACAAGTTAACTAAGCTTAGAATAGATGACTATGCTCGAATAGCAGTGATTTGGTAGGCAAGTGTGAAACCCGGTGCGATGAACGTCGCTGAACGACGACGGCCGTGCCACGGGAGAACGGGCGCTGCCGCCCGACGATGAATCCCTTGTTCAATTCGCGAGGTCTATGAAACCGTCTCCGGCCACTTTATTCCTCATCGTGCTGATCGCGCTGGGCGTCGCTCTCGATAAAGGGGTCTGGAAAGTCCCGCGGGAATGGAATCCTCTGGCGCCACTGGTGGTCAGCGATCCCGTGACGCCAGTCACGCACTGGAAGCTGAAAGCATTATCCGGCGATCGCGACGCCTGCCTGAATGCACTCGATACTGCCCCCGACATTCGTTACGTCCCCCTGGCGGACTACACGCCAGCCGCTGGCTGCCCGCTGGAGAACGTCGTGCGCGTGGTCCACACCCAGGTCAGCTTCAATGCCAGTTTCGTCGCCAGTTGCCCCCTGGCCCTGGCCTGGACCCTGTACGAGCAGCACGAGTTGCAGCCGCTGTCACAGCGAATCTTCGGCGAGCGGGTCGCCAGGGTCCGGCACTATGGCTCCTTCGCCTGTCGCAACATCTATCACCGGGAGAACGCGAGGCGAAGCGAGCATGCCACGGCGTCGGCGCTGGACGTCGCCGCCTTCGGGCTCGAGGATGGACGCCGTATCAGCGTGCTCGACGATTGGCGGGACGGGGGCGAGCGCGGCCGGTTCCTCGAGGATGCCCAGCAGGGCGCCTGTCACTACTTCGGAACCACTCTGGGCCCGGACTACAACGCCGCCCATGCCAACCATTTCCATCTCGGCATGCGGGGTATCTCGTTCTGCCGTTGATCGCTTCGCTCAGCGCCCTACCTGCTGCGGTCATGACAAAATCCCCGCAGACACCTAAGGTTGTCGATATCTCTCGCGGATGCGCTCGTCATCGAGATCGACGAGGCGTTCGTTGTTATCCGATTCTGTTTTCCGACCGAGAGGAGCAGTCCATGCGTTTGACCATCAAGGGTATCGAGGAAGGCAAGCCGATTCCGGCAACCTTCGCTTTCGCCGTTCCGGATCCGGAGCAGCACATGCGCCTCAGCGACAATCGCAACCCGGAAGTGCGCTGGCTGGATGCGCCTGCGGAGACGCGCAGCTTCGTGATGCTGGTGACCGACCCCGACGTGCCCGGTGTCGCTGACGATGTCAACCAGGAAGGCAAGACGTTGCCGGCGGATCTGCCGCGCGTCGATTTCTACCATTGGGTACTGGTCGACATCCCGGCGGAGGTCAATCTGCTGGAGGAAGGCGAGATGGCCGATGGGGTGGTGCCCAAGGGGAAGTCGCCGGGGCAGACCGCCAAGGGTATCAGCGGCATCAACGGCTATACCGGATTCCTGGCCGGCGACCCTGACATGGCGGGCGTCTATGGTGGCTACGACGGCCCCTGTCCGCCTTGGAACGACGAGATCGTCCATCGCTATACGTTCAGTCTGTTCGCGCTGGACATTCCCACGCTGGGACTGGCAGGGGAGTTCACCGGCGAACAGGTGCGCGAGGCGATGGCGGGTCATGTGCTGGCCGAATCCAGCGTGACCGGGACCTACACCCTCAACCCGGACCTGCTCTGAGCCGCCATGGCGCCGTCAACCGACCCGGCGACGCTGCGTCGCGCGATCCTGGCGCTGGCCGACTCGCGTGGGCCGGCCAAGACTTTCTGCCCCTCCGAGGTCGCGCGTCAATTGGATGACGACTGGCGGCCGCTGATGGCGCCGATCCGCGCCTGTTCGCGCGAGTTGGTCCGCGAGGGGTGTCTCCGCGTGCTCCAGCGAGGGCGGGCGCTGTCGCCGGAAGCGCCCTGGCACGGGGCGATCCGGCTGCAGGCGCCGGCCCATCGCGATGGGTGACGACTCTCGGGGTGTCCGTCGCACCGGCATCGGCATGATGGTGCTGTTCTGGATACTGCTACTGCTGTTGGCGGGCTGGTGGTTTCGTGGGGTGGAGCAGCGGCGCGACCACCCCAATGCGGAACTGGCGACCGCGGCGTTCATGGATCAGACGCCGGTCACGCTGGAGCGCAACGCCCAGGGGCATTTCGTGGCGCCGGGGGAGGTCGATGGCAAGGCAGTGACGTTCCTGATCGATACCGGTGCCACCTACGTCTCGCTCTCGCGCGCTCTCGCCCGCACACTGCAGATCGAGCCCGGGCCGGAGGTGATGTTCACCACGGCCAACGGCCGGGTCAGCGGCAACCTGACCACGCTGGAGAGTGTGAGGCTGGGAGGGCTGATCGCCCGGCAGGTGCCCGGTTCTATCCATGCGGGTATCGGTGACGATGTGGTGCTGCTCGGCATGAGCTTCCTGGGGCGGTTCGATATCCAGATACGCGGCAGTCAGATGATCGTCGGCCCGCCCGATACTTGATTTGAGCCATACTGGGGGAGCCGTGGCGCGGGAGGAAAGACCTCCGTGTTCGAGCGACGGCGGCATCGATGTTCCCACGGGGAACGCTGGCTAGCGAGGGGAGTGCCATCGACATGAGCGCGAGCAAACCGTATCGGCTCGCCGCCTGGGCCCTGGGCGCCGTCATGGCGGTCATGGGCGTGATCCTGATCGTGGGCGGGGGATGGCTGATCGCCCTGGGTGGCAGCGGATATTACCTGCTCGCCGGCCTCGGGCTCCTGGCAAGCGGCTGGTTGCTGATTCGTCGCCATCCGGCGGCGCTGCTGCTGTACGCTTCGCTACTGCTGGCGACGCTGGCCTGGTCGTTATGGGAGGTGGGGTTCGACTGGTGGCAACTGGTGCCGCGGGTCGCGCTGCCCTGCGTGCTCGGGATCCTGCTGCTGTTGCCGTGGTGGAGAAAGCCGGTGGCCTCGCCGCTGGGTAGCGGCGCGCTGTCGGTCGCCGTGGGCCTGTCGGTCGGGGTGGCGGTGGTCGCACAGTTCACCGCGCCGGGCGCCATCGAGGAGCGGCTCGATCCCGAACGCAGGGCGCAGGTGATCAACGAGGCGCAGGTGGCGGGAGAGGACTGGCCTGCCTACGGCGGCACCAATGCCGGCACGCACTATTCAGCTCTCGACCAGATCACGCCGGATAATGTCGGGCAGCTCCAGGAAGCCTGGCGCCTTCGCACCGGTGACATCGCGACGCCCACCTCGCCACCGGAGATCACCAACGAGAACACGCCGCTGAAGGTGGGCGACAGTCTCTTCCTGTGCACTTCCCATAGCCGGGTGATAGCGGTGTCGCCCGTGACCGGGGACGTCCAGTGGACCTTCGATCCCGAGCTCAGCAGGATGGGCGCCGACGACTTCTCCGGCTGGGCGCACATGACCTGCCGCGGTGTGGCCTACTACGATGTGTCCGATTATGCCGATACGGCGGAGAATAGCGCGGCGAACGAGGATGGCGCGGCGACCGGGAATGGCGCTGCCGAGCGCGACGATGGCCCTGTCATGCCTCTGGTGCCGTCGATTGGCCAGACGGACGTGTTGTGCCCGCGCCGACTCTTCCTGCCGACGGCCGATGCCAGGCTGATCGCGCTGGATGCCCAGAGCGGCGAGCGTTGTGCCGGTTTCGGTGTCGATGGCGAGGTCGACCTGACCCGCAACATCGGCGATTTCGCGCCCGGCGGCTACTACGCCACGTCGCCTCCGGTGG
>NZ_CEXLVS010000160.1:0-5140 GCF_982684285.1 Salinicola sp.
CGGCGGTGCCGCGCCCTTCGGTGCTTCGGCAGGCCTGGGTCATGGTCCGAGGGCACAGGGGCTCGGCGTCAGCTGGGACGTGAACGCGACCTGCGGCAACTTCGACGTGGGATCGACGGTGAGCAATCAGCTCAACGGGGCCACCAACGGCTTCCAGAACATGATGGGCAGCGTGGTCTCCAATGCCACCGGCGCGGTGGCCAGCCTGCCTGCGATGATCATCCAGCGCTCCAATCCCGCCCTCTACGACCTACTGACCAACGGTGTCATGCAGGGGCGGCTCGACTTCGACCGATCCAAGCTCAGCTGTCAGCGCATGTCTGAAAATCTCGCTGACGCCACCTTGAGCGGCGGCATGCGACAGGCGTCGATGGCTGACAACTTCCAGTATCAGGCGTCTCAGGGCAGCGGCGACATTGTGGCCGCCGAGCAAGCCGCCGAGGCCGAGGCCGGTAACGGTGGCGTGACGTGGATCGACGGACGTAAGCGTGGCGGTGCGGGTCAACAACCTGTGCGAGTAGTCGAAGACACCGCGACTGCCGGATACAACCTGCTTCACGGTCGAACTGATCCTACCTCCCAGGAGTCCGTCTCGGGCGGTGGCGGCGGATGGGGATCGGTCGCGACCTCGAGCGGCGACTGGGTCGGCGGTGGCGGTATCGCCGGCGGCAATGGGGGATCCGGCGGCAGCGGTAACGACTGTCAGGGCGGCATGTGCACTATTTGGGGCTCTCCCAAGGAAGCCGCCATGTGGACCAAGAAGGTGGTGGGCGATACGGAGCTTCGGACCTGCAACGACTGCGAAAAATCCGAAACGATCGCGGGTACTGGGCTGATCCGGGAACTCGAAGACGAGCAGGGCGACATTCACGACACCCTGGTCGGGATGCTCAACGGTGGCGAGATCACCCAGTCGAAGCTCAACGACGTTTCTGCCGGCAACGGCCTGGCCGTCTCGCGGGGCGTGATCGAGGCCATGCGCTCTGACCCGCAGGGGCCGCTGCTGGCCCAGCGCCTGGCCAGCGAGATGGCATTGGCCCGAACGTTGACCAAAGCGATGTGGGCTCGTCGTGCTCTGGTGGCCGGTTCCAGCGACCCCGGCATCGAAAGCAACAAGGAAGGTATGACGGCGCTGGATCGCAAGATCGATTCGTTCAATCGTGACATCGAGCTTCTGCGCAGTGAAATGGAGATCCGCAAATCGCTGTCGAGCAATGCGGCACTTCAGGCGCTACAGCGCGCTGCGAATCGCTCGATGGGCTCCAGCCCGGATGAAACCACGCTGCCGGCGCCGGTGCTCGATGAACGCGGCCGTCCTCTCCAGGGAGACGACTGATGCGCCCAAGACGACTGATCGATCCTCGGCGATGGCCATTCCCCGTCATCTTCGTGGTGGCGCTGATCGGCGTGTTCCTGCTCAGCGGCGTGATCGTGTCATTGGCCATCCAGATGATGGGTAGCCGTGAAGCCTTCTCCGCCGCGAAGCAGGCCGCACTGCCCTGGCTGTTCCTGTGGCGATGGGGATGCTATGCCTTCCTCATCCTGGCCTGGCTGAAGCTCTGGAAACCGCGCGTGATCACGCGCCTCAACGAAGACCGGGACGGCGGTGCCGCCGCACGCGAACGGCTCAAGCGTCTCGAGATTCTGACGCTGGTCGTGATGGCCGCTATCGAGCTGTTCAATCTGCTCGACTGGCTAGGAGGTGAGTCATGAGCGCGGAGCTGAACGTCAGCGACTACTTCGAGATGGTCATGCTGATGATCGGGTGGGTCGTGAACAACGCCCTCTGGTCGTCTCTGATGCAGACAGGTCTGGCACTGGTGCCCTTCGTCGCCCTGATCGCCTCCGAGTGGTTCAAGGTGCGCCAGGAAGGCGAGGACGAGGGCAACAAGGGGGTGCTGTTGATTGCCCGCATCGAGACCCGGCTCTATGCCATGATCATCTGCTACGCGTTCACCTGCGTGCCCATGATGAGCCTGTCGTTCAACCCGGTGAATGCCGTTGAGCGGACCAATGGTAGCGGGGAGTCGTGCAGTGTCGCCGTCATCGGGCAGGGCCAGTGGGGGAGCAACACCCTCAACGCGATTGACGGCCAGTCTGCCGAGATCCCGCTCTGGTGGGCGCTGGTGCACGCTGTTTCGAAGGGCGTGACCAACGTCGCCGTCTCGAGCATCCCCTGCAGCCCGGACCTGCAGGCCATCACCTCCGAGATCGACGCCCAGTCGATCACCGACCCTGGACTCAAGCGGGAGTTGGGCGAGTTCCAGCGGCAGTGCTATGGCGCGGCGCGCAACCGGCTGTTCCAGCAGGGCGGCACGATCGAAGCGCTCGAGGGGCAGGACGTCGATTGGCTCGGCAGTGAGTTCTTCCTGAATACGCCTGGCTACTACGACTCGTTCTATGCCGGCCGGCCGGTGGAGGATTTTCCCTACGATGCCAACCGCGATCAGGCACGTCCCGGTACCGGCCCCGGACGTCCTGGGTATCCCAGCTGTCGGCAGTGGTGGGAAAACAGCGAGAGCGGCCTTTACGCCCGTCTGCATGACCAGGTCGATCCGGGCATCTGGGACGGCCTTCGTTCGATCTTCTCGGCGACCGACGCCGAGGGTGAGGTCATTCGTCGCCTGATCAGCAACCGCGCGGGATCCGCGAACGGCAACCAGGACATTGCCGTTACCGGATATGGCAACCTGGATGGGACGAGCGTCGAAGACGGGCTATCCATGGTCGCCGGTGGCGTTGGTGGTGCCATGGGAGCCGTTCTTGGCAAGGCCGGCATGGACATGCTCAAGCGCGCGCTGCCGATGGTGCAGTACATCCTGATCATGGCCGTGGTGATCTGTCTGCCATTCGTGATGACGATCTCGGGCTACTCGTTCAAGGTGGCTGGCACAGCGAGTTTCGGGCTGTTCGCGCTCTGGTTCCTGACCTTCTGGTGGGAGCTGGCGCGCTGGATCAACGCGAACCTGATCAACCTGCTCTACAGCTCGGAAGCGGCCAAGATGTCGTTCGTCGCGGCCGCACAGAACGGCTACGACAAGCTGGTATTGATCTTCGTCGAGTGGGCGACGTTCCTGATACTACCAGGGATTTGGGTGGCAGCGCTTGGCTGGGCGGGGATGAAAGTTGGGCAAGGTGTAGAGGGTGGTCTCAAAAGCGGCACCTCTGGAGCGAAGGGAGCCGGCGATAAAGCAAGTGATATGGCAGAGAAATTTGCAACAAAGAAATGATTGGCCGAGTACTGAGTTCGGGGAATTGTCGCTCTCAGTCTTCGTCAACCATTACTCCACCGGAGTAATAACCATACCCTGTCGGTCCATAGCCGTAGCCATCTGGAGTTACGTCCGGGTAAAACTTCCCAGATTCAGAGTGCATCGGCTTTGAGGAGTTTGAAGCGGCGGCTCCATAGAGCGCCGCGCCCAATCCAGCCGCGCCTGCTACCGCAACCTTGCCGGTGATCTTGCTGAGATCCCACGCGAGCTTCGCGGTGGCTTTACGGCCTTTGGGTGTCGTGACGAGTTCGGAGAGCTTCATGGGGGTTTCTCCCATGGACATTGAACATTAGCTCCAGATTAGCGCTGTCGCTGTTCCAGTGCAATTTTGGCTGCGGGATGCGCAACTAGTCATGCTCACGAATAGTGCTATGATGCATTTATGAAGCATAAAAGATGCCATATAGCATCGAGGAGAGTGTCATGACCGCTGAAGCCCTTCGTGATCCCATCGAGTCGAGCGACTACCGAGCGCCAGAAAGTTTCGAACGATTCTTGCAGGATCTCAAGACGGCGGCGCGGCCGGATGGTCAGCCGATCATCAGTCCTCGCCTGTTCGCCAGCGCTCTCAGCATGGACATCCAGGCGCTGGCAAGCCGAGCGCATGTCCACCGCACGACCATCGCCCGCGCGGCGGGGGCAGAGAAGCTGCAAACCTTTCTGCGTGACGCCATCCGGGTCCTGGCAGCAGCAACCGACATCAACGGCGACTTTCCCGGTGCGCTTTTCTGGTTTCGCAACGAGCCCATCAGTACTTTTGATTATCAGACTGCGGAGGAACTGGTCAGCGATGGGAGGAGTGATGATTTGCTGCGCTACATTCGATCTCTCCAGGCTGGGGTAGTTGGATGATCGAGCTTTTGCATTTCGCCTCGGTGGCCTATCGCGTCCACGATCCCAAATGGGCGTTCATGCCGACAAGCGGCACGGGAGCGAGGGAACATGGAGGGCGCTTGAACAGAGTAGGGCTCCCAGCCCTCTATCTTGCGCTGGATGAGGCCACTGCCATCGCTGAATACAAGCAACTAACCGCGCTGATGCCGCCGGGCTTGATCGTGAGCTATGAAGTGGAGGTTTTCGGTCTGGTCGACTTTCGAGAGGGATACAGCGGTGACTGGGACCCGCTGTGGCAGGAACTCTACTGCGACTGGCGACGAATTTGGTTCAACCAGCGCGTCGAACCGCCATCCTGGCTCATTGGGGACATGGTCCTCGAGATCGGCGCCAAGGGCATTCTCTTCCCCTCTTTGGCACGGCCCGAGGGCACGAACCTAGTGCTCTTCACGGAAGCTCTGAACGATCAGGACAAGCTTGCTGCCTATGATCCCCACGGCCAGCTTCCGCGTGATTTAAGCTCTTGGGAATAGGTTCCCGAGAAAGGGAAAAGGTTACGGCGAAAGGGCTGGAAGGGAAGGGTGAGTAAGGGGAAGGGGGTTATCCGGTTGTTTGAATAGGACCACCCAACCCCAAAGGGTCGGGCGAGGGAAAGGGCCAAAGGGCTGCGCCTATTTCGATAGTTGCTGATATGTGTTTCAGTCCTTCGCGCTCCTCCCATTCAGCTCAAGGGTGAATACCTTCCTGCTATCGATCAATAGCGGTCGCTCGGCGAAGCCTGCTTCCGCCTCAAAGTGGACTGAGATCAGAGCACCTACCTGTTATGTTTCTAGAATGACTATTAGAGTGGCATGCTCCAGAGCATTTTTCGCATGAGGTGTAGTGAGGCCATCCAACTAGCGATTGATTAGCCCCTCCAACGCTGCGTCCAATGCCGTGACAGATTCGACAATTGTCCGTACGGTGGCACGATCGAATTCATGGTCGCGCTGCGAGTCGTGGACCCCGCTGTTGAGGTAACCCCACTCGATGCT
>NZ_CEXLVS010000160.1:5150-9878 GCF_982684285.1 Salinicola sp.
TGCTTCCCGAACCGACGCCTAACAGGCGGTCCAGTGTGGTGACGACCTCCGTGGCGCCGGCATACTGACCTGCGATGTGACCAACAGCTGACCGCAGCTTGCCGCATTTGTTGTTCAGTTCCCACGGTGAGTGGGGGCCTCCGAGCTTGAGCTCGATGCGACCGTCGGCGCGCCGGCCCAGCCAGGTCCAGATGCGATCGGTCAGGCTCTCCAGCGCGGGCCGCGCCTGACGCAGCGCCTCGCGCTTCTCGTCGTCTGCCAATGCCTGCTGGGCCAGCAGAACGTAATTCTTTGCCGGCGGGTTGCTGTCGACGCGGAGCTCATGCTCGCCGTGATGCGGTAAGAACTTGTAGCGCTTGATGGCCGCTGCGCGGCGCGCACCCAATTCCTGCTGGATGCGATGCAGAAACTCCTCGGCGTGGGAAGTCAGGATGACCTGCTTACCATCCAGCAGACCGTCCTCGAAGAAGGTACGCCAGATGCCATCACGATGCTCATCATCAATCGCGTTGACGACGTCATCGAAGATGACCACGGGGCAACCCTGCGCGATGTTCTTGGCCAGCAGAATCGCCAGGCCTAGGCACTTGATGTGTCCTTCGCTGAAGACGATCAGTGCGTCGTACCTCACGCCCGGTTCGCCAGCGAATTCCACCTCGATTTTGCCATTCTCTGCCACAGGCAGCCACAGCGCATGCAGCACGCCGCCGGGAGGATCACCGCGATTGAATGCATTGTACAGATTGCGGGCCTGTTCCCCCAGACCCTGTAGCAGCAGGCCCGGCAGCGCGGCCAAGTAGCTCTGGATCTCGGGCAGAAAGCCGTCATAAGCGGCCTTGACCCGCTGATGGTGCGCGACCACCGGCACTTCTTCCGCGACGGCCTGGATCAGTTCGCGGTTCGCCTCGTCGAACTGGGCCACGGTCTGGTGGGCCGCGGCCAGTTCCTCGTCGGCTGTCGTTCGCATCGTCCGCAGCCGTTCGACCTCCAACCGATGCCGGTCCAGCCTGTCCCGTTCCTGGGCCAGCGCTGCGCGTTGGGTATGCACCCCGCGGGCCTGCGCATCGAAGCGTTCGATGATCTCGGCGATCCGCAGTAGACCGTTCCAAGCATGTCTCTCACCGTCGACCCACGCGCCCAGCCAATTGCCCGTAGAGGCCGGGGGTAGCTGAGGCAGGCCTGCCGCTTGCAACTCCGCTGGAAACACTTTGGTGGCAACCGCAACCACACGACGCATCTCGTCCCACAGCGTTCGCACTGCCTCGCTCAACTCTGCCCGGAGTGCGCCTTCGCGCTGCTGGAGGGCGGCCAATTGTGCAAGCTGCTCCAGACCCGCGCGCGCTTTGGCGAAAGGGTCCTGCGCCACAGCGGCCAGCCCTGTCCCGCATGCGGGACAGGCGGTCGCCCCGTCGGCCAGGGCCAATACCGCTTCGTAGAGTTTGGCGTACGACACCTCGCCGGCCCGGGCCTCGAGCTGTCCAGACGACTCCTGCCAGAGGCTATCGGTCCGGTAAGCATCTGCCAGCAGTGCTTGCAGGCGGGCCTGGGTCACTTCGTGGACGGCAGGCGGAGCTGCATCGAGCTGGGCTTGTAAATACGGCAGCCGTCCTTGTTGCTGCGGGGTACCGAGCAACCAGTCGACGCAAGCCTGGTACGTCGCATCAGGCAAAATGCGCTGCGCTAGCGCGCGCTCCAGATGCTCGACCCCTGCGATCTTTTGCGGGTAGGCAGCGATTATCTGCTCGGAGTTCGCCAGCTGCAGGCGACGCTGTGCAAGTTGAGATGCCTGAGCACCGGCAAGCATAAGGTCCTGATCGAGCGACGGGTTGAAGCCGCGCACGAATTCGCTGAACTGATCCACGCCGAACAAGGTTGCGATGAGCTGCCGCTGATCGCCCGGGGTCCGTGCTGCGATGCGAGCGAAGTCGTCGAGGCGGTTCTTTTCGATGAAGCAGAAGCGGTACTGGGATTCGTCGGGCTGCACGACCTCTTCTTTGTCTGCCCCCCTGGCCGATAGCACCGGCGCGACATGGCGACGCAGGCGGGCGTTGTTGCAGTAGGTGCGCTGGTCTACCCTCTTGACCTGCGCTTCGCTTATGGAGCCCAGTATTGCCACTTCCAGCGCCTCGCAGAAGCTGCTCTTACCGGTACCGTTTGCGCCGTAGACCAGGGTGATGTCATGGCTTAGGTCGAATGTCTCCTGCCGCATGAACCCGCGAAACGGCCCCACTTCGAGCTGGTGCAGGCGGCCGATCGCCGGCCCGGATTCCGGCCCTCGTGCATCACCGTCGTACGCGACAGGCATCTGCGCCAGATGCCCCAAGGCCAGCGGCGCCAGGCGAGTGGACCGCCCGCGACGCGCGGCGCCGACCTCGGCAAGTGGCTGCAGATGGTCGAGTACCAAGTGCGCGAGCCGGCGCACGTCGTCCTGCACTTCGCGTTGCGCCAGGTGCGAAAGGAAGCGGTGGTACTCCGAATGAATGCTTGCCATGCAGTCCCCTCTATAAACAGGAAGACGCTTTTGGCCGCGTCTGTGGCGTTGTTGCTCGGCCTCTCGCGCCGTGACGCGCGGTCGGGTTTTACATCCATTCGCTGTTATGGCTTATGGAACTTCTCGGCGAAATAGTCGATTGCCTGCGCCGCCTGGGTTCCCTGGCGGAAGCGCTTCTGTTCCTCGAAATCGATCGAAGGCAGCATGTGGATCAACTGATGATCTGCATAGAGGGCCATAACCTGCTGGGCATCCAGCGTCCCGGCGCGTTGCCCCGTGAGAGTGTTCGCCGCCTCGATGGCCGCGCCGATCATTACGTCCGCCAATTGCACCGCAGGGCTGGTTTTGGAGTCGACCTGTGTCACCGACTGGAGCTTGAGCGGAAAGGTGATGCTCGCGATCTCCGACTGGCGAAACGTGATCGCGTCGTCGTGGCGGATGTAGCGCTGCAGCAAGTCGTGGTAGGTGAGCAGGTTCTTGGACTGATCATGCTCGGCCCAATAGGGGCCATCGGCCATAGACTCCATCCGGCTGATCAGCGACTGCAGCACCAAGAGGGCGGCGTCTGTGGTGACGCCGGGGGTGGCGATCGCTTGCAGGCATTCCGGCGCCGCAAACTGCGCCAAGGGGCCTAGCGCTTCCGGCAGTTCCCGCCATCGCGAGGCTCGAGCGGCCTCGACCAGATCGGTAAGTGCAGCGGGGCTTTTCTCCTTTACTGCGCGCTGGAAATATGACAGCAACCGGTCGAGAGCGCCTTCCCCGAGGAGCGTCGGCCCCGTCACATACAGTAGCGATGCGAGCGAGTAGTTCTGACCGTCCTCATAAAAGTCGATCCCGCGCTCGTAGTAGAACGGCTCGACCGCGTAGTCCAGGAACATCAGCAGCAGCAGGAAGCGCTTGTTGCAGACGCAGGTCACGCACTTATGCTCGGTCAGCAGGTCGCGCTGCAGCGCCAACAGGCGCGGGTGGTTGGCTGGGCGACGCGCCAGGGCCCGGTACTTGAGCTCGTCCGCCTGCAACTTGGGAAAGTGCTCCCGGATCAAGCGCCTTGCCTGGTCATCGTCGATGGCGATGGCCGCTGCCCCCTGTAACCGCTGCTCGGGGTTCATCAGGTCGAAGCCGGTGTAACCGCTTTCGTCGATTCGAAAGCATTCCATCTGCAAGTCTCGTTAAGCGGCTGGAGAAATCTATTCAGATAATACAGCTAGGAACACGCCCATGGCATGAACACTGTTCTTCAGCACCTTCGCCAATCCATCGGATGACCGTTGTGGGCCGGGATAGGCCATCCGCGAGCGGCAGCAATGGGTCGTAAGCGGCCTTAGCTGATACAGAGACAGACCACCCACGCTGTCTTCTGACGGAGCACCTTATTCAGTATTCGTGTTGACATGTTACGAATGTAAGGCAGTGTTTACATAATTACTACACACCTAGACCAATGCTTTAGCAGAAGACCAGGCGGGGCGGGAAGCAGCAGGGCGGAGTAGGTTCGAATCTTGGCCTTGCGATTAGTCGTCCTGTCCGGCTATTCTCAAGTCGTACCACGTCCGCTGCTAACGGCAATAGCAGCGCCCTTTGCTTTCGGGCAATTCCCAAAGCCGTTAATGCATCCCGAGAGACGGCGCTCACCTGAGCTGGATGCTACTTCCGAATTCTCGGCCTCGCGCCGAACCACCCATCCGGGGGAACACTCTTCCCCGGTGGGAGTGGTGTGTCTCCTGGATCCTATCCACTGGAGCTGCACCATGAATCCTTTCCCAGGCTCTCGAGCCCTGCTGTTCTCTGTACTGATTCCGATCATGCTGCCACAGGTGATGCCTGAGCCACTCCGGTGGATCTGGTTGACGCTTGTCGCCCTGGTGGTGCTCAAGCGTCTGGGCATCATCAGCATCGGCTTTGGTGGCAACGCCTCCAGCGACGACGATGAAACGCTGTCTTCTTCGAAGCCGGCCTCATCACGTCGCGGTGGCGCTACTCACCGAGGGGTGATTGTTGCCCATGGCAGCGCACCCTATCAGTTCAACGAGGCCAATCGCCTCAGCTACTACATCACGTTGCAGTCAGAGCGTGGTGACGACAAGACCGTGTGGGGAATCGATCTCAAACGCGTTGCGTGTGAGACCCCGCTGGCCGTTGGCGCCCCCGTGGCGCTCGAGTTTCTCGGACGCGAGGCTGTCGGGGTCACGGAGCCGGTCCGCAATGCCCAGGGCAAGGTCGTGGATCACCGCAAGGTA
>NZ_CEXLVS010000161.1:0-2746 GCF_982684285.1 Salinicola sp.
GCTTCGACAGCATCTCGTAGGCCGCCTTGACGCGCGCATCGTTGGGATAGTTTCTGTTGGCCAGCATCACCAGCCCGACCTGCTTGCCGGGCACCAGGACCACGTAGCCGCCGAAGCCGTTGGTGGAGCCGGTCTTGTTGATCCAGACGTCGTCCCGCGGCGCCTGCGGTGGCTCGATCGCTTCGGCCGGGTTGGGCTTCAGGATCATGTCGTAGCCGTTGCCCGCCAGCAGCGTGTCCAGCGAGACCGGCAGCGGGTACTGCTCCCAGATCAGGTCCTGAGTCATGTCGCCGACCTGGAAATTACCCTGGCGCGTGATGTCGATCGCCTGCTGCAGGTCGTCGTCGACCTCGAGCAGACCGAGATTGGCCTGCACCAGCCGGGCCAGGTCGCCGGCGGTGGTCTTGACGCCGTAGGCTTCGTCATCGAGCACGCCGGGCGCCACGCGAATGGGCTCGCCGTCCTTGCTCTCGCCCATGGCGTAATGCGCCATCTGCGCCTCGGGGACGTCGTACCAGGTGTGCTGCAGCCCCAGCGGTTCCAGCACACGGGTCTTCATCGCCGACACGAATGGCTCGTCGAGACTGGCGGCGGTCTCGACGCCCAGCAGGCCGATGCCCAGGTTGGAGTAGGTGCGCACCTCGCCGATCGCCGCGGTGGGCTGCCACTGCCGATACCACGCCATCAGCGAGTCATGGTCCGTCACCTCGTCGGGCACGAACAGCGGCAGCCCGCCGGTGGTGTGGGTGCCCAGGTTGCGCCCGGAGATCTCGTCGAACGCGCTGCCCTCGAGCGCCGGCAGATAACGGCTGACCGGCGCCTCGAGGTCGAGCCTGCCCTCGACGGCGGCGAGTGATGCCAGCGTGGCGGTGAACGTCTTGCTGAGCGAGCCGATCTCGAACAGGGTGTCGCCATCGACTGGTGTGCCGTCGTCACGCTCGGCGACGCCGTAGTTCAGTACCTGCGTTCCCTGTGGGCGAACCACCGCCACCGCCATGCCGGGAATGCTCTGCTGGCGCATCAGCGACTCGATGACCGGATCGACGACACCGCGAACATCGGCGTCACCGCCCTCCGCCAGCGCCAGACTCGACGAGCCCAGCAGCAGTAGCGACATTCCCAACGTGATTCCTTTCATGACGATTTCGATCCTCGGCAGAGTGCGCCGACGGCATCGTCGGGCGCGGAAAACGGTGCCGCCAATCATGCGCAAAAACGGCGCGAACCGAAACCGTCGTCGATCGGCTACAGCAGCCTGTCCAGCGTGATCGGCAGATCGCGGATCTGGACGCTGGCGCCGCTCAGAATCGCGCGGGACAGCAGCGGATAGCGGCTGCGGATCCGCGCATCGCCGGACAGCGCCGCGTTGGTGGCGGCGGCACCGATGATCAGGCCGCCGACGGCGGTCTCGTTGATATCGCGGGAGAGCCGCGTCACGTCGATCAAGGTCTGCGGACGCTCGACGGTCTCGCGCATCAGATCGACCAGATTGGTAACGCCGCCGAGATACTTGGCTTGCCGGCGACGCACCGCCTGTTGTATGGCCCGTTCGCTGTCGGCAACCTGGTGATAATCGAAGGCTCTCATCGCGCTATCTCCTCACCCAGCTCCCTACCGAGAGTGGCGGTAACCGCATCCGCAATTCCGTCGTAGGCGCCGCAGCGGCAGAGATTGCCGATCATCCGCTCGCGCAGTTCGTCACGGCTCCATTTGAGATCCGCTGCGGCGAGATCCTGGGTGACCGCGCTTGGCAGGCCGCGCTCGAATTCACCGGCCATGCCCACCGCCGAACAGAGCTGGCCCGGCGTGCAGTAGCCGCACTGGAAGCCATCGTGTTCGATGAACGCCGCCTGCACCGGATGCAGCGTGCCGCGCTCGGCCAGCCCCTCGACCGTGGTGATCTCCCGCCCCTGATATTGAACGGCGAGTGCCAGGCAGGCGTTGATGCGCTCACCGTCGACCAGCACGGTACAGGCGCCGCAAGCGCCCTGGTTGCAACCCTTCTTGGTGCCGCTGAGCTGGAACTGCTCGCGCAGCAGATCGAGCAGTGACGTTCGGAAATCCACCTCGGCCTCCCGAACCTGGCCGTTGATCGTCCATTGCATATCGAGCCTCGGGTCACGGTTGTGTATCGCTATCGAATAATCGTCAGGTCGTTGCCACACGCGGATAGTGGGTGTTTATCGAGCGTGGGTGTTTATCGAGCGTGGGTGTTTATCGAGCCTAGCCCGCTTCCCGGTCCGGGGCGGTCGCCATTTCGTGGCAGCCCGATCAGTCGATGCAGAAAGCGCCTTTGCCGATCTCGCCGCTGAAGGCGTCCTGGTCGCACGTCGGCAAGCTCGTGGGCAATGGCAGGGTCTCCAGCCGAATCGCCGTACCCTGCAGCAGGCCGGACAACGCCTCGCCACTGACCGAACCGGCGGTGGGAAAGCGGACGATACTGGCCGCACGCGCCCGGGCGAGCAGTGGCAGGAAGGCGAGGATCGGCCCCAGGGTGGCAAAGCGGTAGGGTAAGGCCGCTCTTGCCCAGGGGCAGCGACGGTCGGGCTCGGCGAGACGTTCGATCGAGCCGATGACGAGGGTATCCAGCCGTCCGTAGCGGTCGTCGATCCAGGCCGCCGCCCGCTGCAGCGCACCGGCATCGTCGATCCGCCCGGATTTGAGCATCGTCGTGCCCAGGTCGAGCGTGAGCGCGCGTGTGACGGCGTCTTTCACGCGATCGGCGTCGCGCGCATGCCTCGCGCTC
>NZ_CEXLVS010000161.1:2756-9840 GCF_982684285.1 Salinicola sp.
CCGACCACGTCGCCGACAACCGCGCTCGAACCGGGTCCGGGAAAAGATCTGGCGGGAGCGGTCGACGCGTCCAGCAACAGCGTCGCGCCGGCCCAATTCGAGGCCAGCAAGACGCCGAGTTCGCTATCGTCGAGACCGAGACCCAGCGTGATACGTGAATCGGGTTCCATCCACTCTCTCCGGTCAGCCGCGAAGACGTCGGTTGACGCCGCTGTCGGAAACCCTAGTATTCTCCGCTATCCTACAAAATCCGTGACTTTATCCTACGTTTGACAACCCTAGGCTCGGCGGTCATTTCATGAGTACATTCGCCTCCCCTTCGCCCTCGCTGGGCGAGTTCCTGCGTGCCAAGCGCGCCGACATCACCCCCCAGATGGTGGGCCTGCCACCGGGACGCCGTCGACGCACGCCGGGCCTGCGCCGCGAGGAAGTCGCCAGCCGCGCCAGCATGGGTTCGGCCTGGTACACCGCCCTGGAGCAGGGCCGGGACGTGCAGCCCTCCGATCAGGCGCTGGCCTGCCTGGCTCGCGCACTGATGATGAACGAAACCGAGCGCGAGCATCTGTATGCGCTGGCCGGGCGACCGGCACCGCCGCGCGCCATCGACAACGGCTCGACGATCAACCCGATCCTCCAGCGTCTGCTGGACAGGATGGAGCCGGACCCCGCCTACGTGATGGACGCCTACTGGGAAGTGGTCGCGTGGAACGGTGCCGCCGCTGCGCTGTTCAACATCGAACGCCCCGGAGACAAGCACCCGCGCAACAAGCTGTGGTGGGTCTTCACCCAGAAGCGGATCGAAACGCACGAGGCCGACTGGCTGAAATCGGCCCGCACGCTGGTGTCGATCTTTCGCAGCCAGGCTACGCGCTACGCCGACGATCCGCGCATGCGCCGGTTGATCGATGATCTGCTCGAGACCAGCGATGCCTTCCGCGAACTCTGGGCCGAGCAGGGCGTACTCGATCTCGCCAGTAGCCGCAAGGCGATGCGAATGCCGGACGGCACCAACCGCGAGTTCGACTATCTGCCGCTACGCATTCCCGACCTGCCCGGCGCCTGCCTGATGATCTATCTGGGGGTGAGTCGGGACAGCGCGGATTGACTTGCCTGTCAGAGCACCTCGGCAAGCCTCCCGAACCTAGGTGTCGTCATGGTGAAGGATGCCCAGTATCTCGCGCTTGATATCGAGGAAGTGCTTTTCCATCACGATCTCCGACGTGCGCGGCCGTGGCAGATACACTTCGATGGTTCGACTGATGACCCCGGGGCGCCCACTCATGACATAGATACGGTCGGCGAGCAGGATCGCTTCATCGATATCATGAGTGACGAAAAGCACGGTCTTGCTGTTGTGGCCCCAGACATTGAGCAAAAGTTGCTGCATGGAGAGTCGGGTCTGACTGTCGAGCGCACCGAACGGCTCATCCATCAGCAGGATATCGGGGTCGTTGGCCAGCGCACGCGCAATCGCCACCCGCTGCATCATGCCGCCGGATAGCTGGCGTGGCCAGGCATCGGCAAAGCGCTCCAGCCCCACTTCGCGGAGATAGTATTCGACGATTTCCTTGCGCTGGGCGGCTGGCAGGCGACGTCGCTTCAAACCATATTCCACGTTGTCGCGTACGTTGAGCCAGGGAAACAGCGTATAGGCCTGAAATACCATGCGGTCGGCGCCAGGCCCGTCGATCCTCTTGTCGTTGACTCGAATCTCGCCGGAAGTGGGCTCGATCAGACCTGCAGTGAGATAGAGCAGACTCGACTTGCCGCAGCCGGAGGGTCCGACAATGACCGCGAATTCGTTCTCGGCCACCTGCAGGGAAATGTCCTCGAGCGCGGTCACGGACTGCTGGCCCGAGGAGAACGTCAGCCCGATCTGCCGGATATCGAGACAGGTTCGTGGCCCCGCATTGAGTGCCGATATCCGAACGCCGCCCCGCGTCATCTCGCCATCGTTCAAAGCGCCCATGATGTCAGCCTCTTGCGGAGAAGTCGGAAAAACTGATCCGTCACCAACCCGAGCAGGCCGATCAGCCCTATGGATAAAAAGATCACATCGACCTGAAAGCCTCTCATCGCCTTGAGGCTGATGTAGCCCAAGCCACTGTTGGCCGCGACGAGTTCGGCGACCACGACAAACGTCCAGGCCCATCCCATGGTGACTCGCATCATGTCGATCACACCCGGCAGACAGGCGGGAAACAGGACATGCGTGACAACGTCCCGGCGCTTGGCGCCAAGCGTGTAAGAGGCATTGATGAGATCTTGCGAGACCCCACGTGATATGTCGGCAATCATGACCAGCTGTTGGAAAAAGATACCGAAAAAGATCACCGTCACTCGCTGCTCGATGCCGATGCCAATCCACAGGATGAATAGCGGGACGAACGCCGTGACCGGCAGGTAGCGCATGAAATTGACCAGCGGGTCGAGAAACGCCTGAGCAAGACGAAAGCTGCCCATCAGGATGCCGAGCGGAATCGCGATCGCGGACGACAGCAGGACACCGTAGAGGACGACCTGCGCGCTCGCCCAGACATCCTTCCACAGCGAACCATCGCCGATCATGCCGACCGCGGTCGACAACACCGCGGTTGGCGTGGGCAGAAAGATCGAACGAACCAGACCGCTGTAGGTGACCAGCGCCCAAAGCGCAATCACGACAAGCCAGACACCGATACCCGCGCTCCACGTCAGCGTCTTCGGGATCGTCGCTCTTGGCGTGAGGCAGCGTTGCCATAAAGAAGCGTGAGCCATTGTGATGCCCTCACGGTTGCTCGACGAAGGAAGGGTCGACGATATCGGCGTAAGTGGCACTGATATTACGATCCTCGAGCTGATTCCAGGTGTCGCGGGCAACATCGATCAAGGCGGAGATGGAGCCGGGCTCTTCCTGGGTGCCGAGAATGCGCCGATTGCCTGGCTCGCCGTAGAATTCGACGCCTTTCGTCGCCTCGGCCAGATCCGCGGGGTCCTTGAGGTAGCCGCCAACCCCTTCTGCCATGAGTCGATAAGACGCTTCCGGGTGGGACTTCAGATAGTCGACAGCCTGGTAAAGACCGGCAACCAGCGCCTTGACGTCATCGGGCTGGTTATCGATGACATTACAACTCAGGGCGACGACGTCGATGATGACCCCTGGCGTCGCGCTGCTATCGACCAGCACGTGGCCCACGTCATGACTTCGCACGAAACTGAGATTCGGCTCCCACGTCACCGCCACCGGCACGCGGCCGGCGATGAAAGCGGCGGCCGCGGCATCGGCGGACATGTTCTGAACCGTGACGTCGCTGAGCGAGAGACCATGCTGCTTGAGCAGATACGAGAGCCAGAATTGGGAGGCCGAGCCCTCATTCATGGCGACTGTCTGGCCCTTGAGCTGCTCGACGGAGGTCACGGCGTCGTCGGTCAGCACACCGTCACCACCGTTGCTGCCATCCAGCACGACCACCGTCTTGAAGCAGAAATCCGGTGAGCGATATTTGAGCAGCTCGGCTATGGTGCCTGCCGAGCCATCCAGATGGCCAGCGGCTTGAGCCGCCATGTAGGAAGAGGAGTCTTCGAAGGTCGGTAGCTCGACCGTCAATCCATTTTCCTTGAAGAACCCCTTCGCCTGCGCCAGGTAGAGCGTACCGTAACCCACCCAGGTGGTGTGTCCGATCGACAGCGTGCCGGCCTGGGCCGCCACGCTGGACAGCCCCAGCGCGGCTGCACCCGCGAAGCCGAGCGCCCTCCGCCTCCATGTCGAAGGCGGAAGCTTCAGGCTGATCGGAGCGTTCGAGGATTGGCTTTGTAATCTCATTGTTGTTCTCGCTGTGGACTGTCACGATAAGCATCAGGGTATTGCCGTAAAGCGGGACGCTGCCGCAGGACAACTGCCGCAGCGGTCGTACGCTCAATCCGCGTAGGAAGGATCCTCGCGATCCAGGATGGCTTTCATCTCTTCGAAATGCGCCAGCGAGAAGTCGCGTATGGATTCCCAGTCGCGCGCGGTGGCTTCGGCGATCTCGTCAGGCAGCACGTTCAGCGGCTGGCCGGTCGCATACGCCTGCACCAGCGTGCGGCATCCGCGCTCGAGGGTGTACATGTCGTCGAACGCTTCGCCCACGGTCTGCGCCGCGACCATCACGCCGTGATTCCCCATCATCAGACGCGTCTTGTCCCCGAGGAGCGCTGCCAGCCGCTCTCCCTCCGCCTCGCTGTTGGCCATGCCGCTGAAGCCACTGTCGATGGCGACACGGTTGAAATAGCGCGCCGTGTTCTGGTCGATCGGCAATACCGTCGGATTCTTCAGCGTCGCGACCGTGGTGGCATAAGGGGGATGCAGATGCAGGACGACCCGCGCCTGCGGCATCAGGCGATGCATCTGGCCGTGAATGGCCCAGGCCGTCGGATCGACGACCGTGTCGAGATCCGGGGCCTCGCCATCGAGATCGAACAGCACCAGATCGCTGGCGCGGATGCGGGAGAAATGCTTCCACTTGGGGTTCATCAGAAAGCGGCGACCGTCGGCGGACACCGCTGCACTGAAATGGTTGGCGACGGCCTCGTGGAGACCCTGCCTGGCGACGATACGGAACAGCGCCGCCATGTCGATACGGAGCTGCGTTTCATCGGGGAGCGACACGGTGGACATGATGAGAATCCTTGTCATTGTTATGGTGACGCAGTCGAACACCTATCGACTTTCGTCTCACTGCTGCCACGCTACTGAGCCGCGTTGATTTTTTAAAATATCTTTATTCGCTCTTCGGCATCAGTTTTTCCTATCCACGTCTCGGACTCACGTCTCGGCCTGACTCAACTCGCTGTGCTTGAGAAAGTCACCCATGGCCTGAGCGGCCGGACTCAAGCGAACACCCTTCAACGTCGCCATCCCGACCGTCAGCGCGCGGACCTCTCCGTCCAGCGGGATCGTGCGAAACGACTTGCCATCCAGCGCCAGATGTCGACCCGGTGGCACGTTGAGCAGCGAAAAGCCAAAGCCATTGGCCACGAGGCCACGCACCATGCCGAGCGAGGTCGCGCGATGTGCGATCTTTGGCTGGCGTGGCGCATCGATGAACAGCGACAGGAAGTAGTCCCGACTCATGGGCCAGTCGAGCAGCACCATCGGATACTCGCTGAGCATGTCGATGGTCAGCCGCTCATGCGCGGCCAGCGGGTGATCGGGGGCAACCGCCGCGTAGGGCGGAAAGCGGCACAGCGGTTGAAACTCGATATCCTCCGGCACCTGCATGTCGTAGATCAGCCCGAGTTCATATCGACCTTCCCGCAACCCCTCCACGATATCGACCTGATGCCCCTCGTCGCATTGGGGCACGACCCGGGGGAACTGGGTGAGGAATGACTGCATCAAGCGCGGCATGAAAATGGGCGCGAAGGTGTGAAACGCCGCCATGTTCAGCGGACCGGCAATCTCTTCACCCAGCGATATCGCGAACTGCATCAGGCTGTCGGCATCGTAGAGCAGGCTGCGCGCCCGTCCCAGCAACTGCATGCCTGCGGTGGTCAGCGATAGCCCCTGTGCATGGTGCCTGACGAAGAGTTGAACGCCGGAGGCCTCCTCGAGGTGAGCGATCGCGGCCGAGATCGAGGGCCGAGACACGTGTAGCTGTTCCGCTGCGCGGGTGACGCTTTTCAGTTCACCGGCAACGACGAAGTATCGCAATTGCTTCAGGGTGGCATGCAGCATCTGGGCTCCCTGGCACAGCCTGGAGTGATGGAAACGGGCATCATCTCGCGTGGAGATGACGATGCGTTTCAGCATCTTGCGCCCCCGCTGATGGGGCGTCCATGCCAATCCCGTCCCTGCTCAGTCATCGACACGGTTCAACGCTGGCGCCGCCTCGAACAGGGAATTCCTTTCCAGATAGTTGCCGAGAAATTGCGCGAGCCTGGGCGATTGCGGGTGCCTGAACAGCCGCGTGGGCGGCCCTTGTTCCACGATATGCCCTTGATCGAGAAACAGCACGCGATCGGCGACCCTGGCGGCGAAGCCCATTTCATGCGTCACGACCACCATGGTCATGCCCTCTTCGGCGAGCTGTCTCATGACCTGCAACACCTCACCGACCAGTTCGGGGTCGAGCGCCGAGGTCGGCTCGTCGAACAGCATGATGGCCGGCGACATCGCCAGGGAACGCGCGATGGCAACACGCTGCTGCTGACCGCCGGACAGGCGATTCGGCCAGGCATCGGCCTTTTCGGCCAGCCCCCCCTTCTCCAGCGTCGCCAGTGCCAGCCGGTGGGCCGCGTCTTTTTTCATGCCGCGCACTCGCAGCAGCGCTTCCATGACGTTCTCGAGAACGCTCAGATGCGGCCACAGATTGAACTGCTGGAAAACCATACCCATGTTGCGACGCACGTCGCTCAAGCGAGAGGGACGCGAGCGCACGCGACGACCGTCGCTGGCGCGGTCGTAGCCCAGCAGCTCCCCTTCGACGAACACCTCGCCATCATCGTAATTTTCGAGAAAGGCGAGACTGCGAAGCAGCGTGCTCTTACCCGATCCGGACGGTCCGATCAGACAGACGACCTCGGAGCGCCGGATCGACAGGTTGATATCTTGCAGCACCGTATGCTCGCCGAACCGCTTGCTCATGCCCCTGGCTTCGAGCATGACGTCGCCGCCTCCCCGCTTCGCTGCTGAATGATTCATGCGGCTGACTCCCGCGGCTTGAGGGCGCGTCGTTGCTGCACACCCTGGGTGAGATAACGACTGGCTCTGCGCTCGAGCCACTGGCCCAGACGAGAGCAGAGCTCGGCCAGAAGGAAGTAACCGACACAGAGCGCCAGCAGGGTTTCGACATAGGCGAAGGTCTCGGCACCGACGCCCGTGAGGACAAAGGTCAGTTCAGGCACCGTGATGATCGACAGCACCGGCGTCTCCTTGCCCAGGATAGTGGTGAAGTTGACCAGCGCCGGCAGGATGAGGACCAGCATCTGCGGTATCTGTACGCGCCAGACGATCTGCCACGACGTCATCCCCAGCATGGCGGCCGCCTCCTGTTGCCCACGTGGAATCGACGTGAAGCCGGTGCGAAATATCTCGGCAAAATAGACGCTGCCATAGATCCCCAGG
>NZ_CEXLVS010000162.1:0-9833 GCF_982684285.1 Salinicola sp.
AGCTCTCTCCAAAGATCATGGGAAAGGTAAACCTGAAAAACGATCTCAGGGGTCTGAAGAATCCGTGGTTCGCAACTGCGGTGACTCCCAGCCTCTGATAGAGGTCCTATGAACCTCGGCAAGCGCCTGACATACCTCTTGTACCGCCTGGATCATGCGCGGTCCGGGCCGGCTGATGGCGTCCCGATCGACGGTGTAGAGCGCGCCGTCGCGCACCGCCGGCAATTCATCGTGGTGTGCCCAGAACGCTTTCCAGCGGTCGTCGGCACCGGCTGCCAGGATGACCTCCGGCTGCGCCTCGAGCAGCGATTCCCAGCCAATCTGCGGCACCAGTACGGGTGCCTCCTCGAATAGCGGCTCGCCGCCGCAGTGACGAATGATCTGGGTCACGACCTGGCCGCCGGCCAGCGTGGTCAACGGCGACTGCCCCAACTGGTAGAAGACCCGCGGCTCTGGTGACAGCGTCTGTGAGCTGCGTTGCAGCGCCCGCTCGAACCGCGAGGCCGCCTTCTCCCCGGCGACGTCATGGCCGCTGAGCCGGCCGATATCGCGCAGGTCGTCCGCGATCTGATCGAGCTTTCTCGGTTCACTGCGATAGACGGGAATCTCCAGGCGCTCGAGCTGCTCGATCAGCGATGCCGGCGTGCCGCTGCCCCAGACCAGCACCAGATCCGGCCGTTTGGCGACGACCAGTTCGATGGGGACACCACGGTAGCTGCCGACCCGATCGATATGTGCCGCCGCCGGCGGGTAGTCGCTCCCCTCGATGGCCCCGACCAACTGCCCGCCGGCGTCGACGGCATAGCTCATCTCCACCAGGTGCGGCGCCAGCGCGACGATGCGCTCGGCGGGCCGGGACAGGGTGACGGTGCGGCCGCTGTCGTCCTCGACGCTGATGGCGTCGACCTCCGCCATGGCGTGCAGCGGCAGCAGCGCCGCACCGACGGCGGCGATTACCGGCCGCCACGGCACCTGCGACATCACGGCGTCCAGCAATGGGGAAAGAGAGCGCATCATCGGTTCTGCGAGTTGGGCTAAAGGTGCCGGCGAGCATAGCATGGGAACCGCAGGACGCCTGAGGCGTCCATGCAGCGCCCACATCTTGCGCGACACGCGTTTTTCGATAGAGGAAGTGCCATGTCTCACGACGCTCTGATCAATCGTTCAGCTCACTCTCACGCCGCATCCCGTGGCAGAAGCCTGGCCCGGAACCTGGGCCTCGGGCTCGCCGGGGTCGTGGCGACCATTGCCCTGGCCACGCCGGCGCTCGCCGACAAGACGCCACATCAGCTCCACGTCCAGGCCAACGCCACGATCGATGTCGCACCGGATCAGGCGACGCTGAATGCGCGACTGTGGGAGCGCACGCCGGCCCAGGTCCAGGGAGAGGAGTCCTCGGGCGATAGCGACGCCATCAAGGAGGCGCGGGACCGGCTCGAGTCCCGCACCGGCGAGCTGATCCGGACCCTGGAAAACGCCGGCGTCGACAGCAAGCGGATCCGTGCCGGCTCGCTCAGCGTGCGCCCGGACATCGTGCAGTCCGGCAATCGGGGCGATGACGACACGCCGCCGAAGGTGCGAACCCAGGTCGAACGTTCGGTGTCGTTGACGCTGAACGATCTCGACCGGCTGCCCCGCGTGCTCGACGCCCTGACCGCCGCTGGCGTCGACTCTCTCGACGGCGTCAGCTACGGGCTCCAGGACAGCGACGCGGCGGACGATCGCGCTCTCAAGCAGGCGCTGGAGCGGGCACGCCAGAAGGCCGAGATGATGGCCGATACGCTGGATGTCGACCTGGGCGATGTCGTCAATATCGAAGAGACCACGGCGCCCCGCTATCAACCGCAGATGATGATGCGTGCCGCGGCAGCCGACAGTGGCAGCGGCAGCAGCGCGGCGGAGTACCGCAGCGGCGAGATCAGCATCGACGCCGGCGTGAGCGTGACCTGGGAGATCGACGACTGATGACCTTCGGGTGGGCCTCGGCGCCCGCCCGTACCGTTGCACCAGGCTTACGCCCGACGCGTCAGGCGGGCGAGCACCACCTCCGCGAGCAGCGCCAGGGCCAGCACCATTGCCAGCCAGCGCCAGTCGAAATCCGCATTCAGCGCACCCAGGGCATCCAGAAACACCATCACGATCGCCACCGGACAGACATAGCGGATCGTGAATCGCCACAGGGCGTGGATGGCCGACGGCAAACCAAGCTCCTCCTCGAGGCTCTCTCGACGCAGCACGAACCCGGCCAGCAACGCCGTTCCCAGCCCACCCAGCGGCATCAGGAAGCGCGAGGTCAGGAAATCCAGCCAGTCGAAGAAGTGACGCCCCGCCAGCTTCCAGTCCGCGCCGACGTTGAACGACAGCATCGCCAGCGTACTCACGATCCACAGCAGGATACCGACGCCCCAGGCCGCCCTGGCGCGCGACAGGCCGTGGCTTTCGTTCAGCCAGGCGACCGTGGCTTCGATCATCGAGATGGCCGAGGTCAGCGCGGCCACGGTCAGCATCAGGAAGAAGATCGTCTCGATCACCCCGCCCAGCGGCATCTGCTGGAACGCCAGCGGCAGGCTCATGAAGATGAGGCCGGGGCCGGACGCCGGGTCCATGCCGTTGGCGAAGATCACCGGGAAGATCGCCAGCCCGGCCATCAGCGCCACCAGGGTGTCGCAGATGGCGACCATCAGCGTGGTACGACCGATGGACTGGCCCGCCGGCAAGTAGGCGCCGTAGGTGAGGATCGCGCCGGAGGCCAGCGACAGGGTAAAGAAGGCGTGCCCCATCGCCGCCAGGATGGCCTGTCCGGTGAGCTTGCCGGGATCGAAGGCGAACAGGAACTGCACGCCGGCGCCGAAGCTGCCGGAAAAGATCGCGTACACGATCATTACCACCAGCATGACCACCAGACCGGGCATCATCCAGCGCACGCTGCGCTCGATGCCTGCCTGGACGCCCAGTCCCACGATCGCCATCGTCGCCACAGTGACGAGCGTGCTCCAGAAGCCGAGATTCCAAGGGTTGGCGTTGTTGGCACCGAAGATGGCCGCCATGCCCTCGACGCTGTCGGCCGTCAAGCCTCCGCTGAGCGACTTCCACAGATAGGAGACGGCCCAGCCGGCGACCACGACGTAGAACGACAGGATCATGAATCCGCACAGCATCGCCATCCAGCCGAGCCCCGACCACAACCCGCTGCGCCCGGACTCCCGCGCCACCCGCCGGATCGCGTCCACCGGACTGCCCCGGCCTCTGCGCCCCAGCGCAATCTCGGTCATCATCACCGGCACGCCGATGGCCGCGATGCAGACCAGGTAAACCATGACGAAAGCACCACCGCCATATTCGCCGGTCATGTACGGGAATTTCCAGATGTTGCCCAGCCCCACGGACGAGCCGGTGGCCGCCAGGACGAAGCCCCAGCGTCCCAGCCACAGATTCTTGGGTCGTGCGATTGCGGTCATGCTTCCTCGTCGTTCCAGTGGACGGCCTGAAGACGCCAGCCCCGTATCGAGGCCGGGTGCGGCGCAGGGAGTCGCCCAGGGCGGGCGCTTGCGGCGGAGGATTGTAGCGTCGACGCGCGACATGCGCGACCAAGTCGTGGTTGGTAGGATGCCGGGGCTTGTGCAAAGCTTGGCCCACAGCGATGATCCAGCCCACTCGCCGGTCGGCATTACCGGCGTCGATCGACAAGGAGATTCCGATGTCCCGGCACTTCGCCATTCTGGGGTTGGGCTATTTCGGCAGTACCGTTGCACGTGAACTGAAACGTCATCAGAACCAGGTGCTCGGGGTCGATGCCGACGAGACCCGGGTCGACGCGATGTCGGACATGCTCGATCATGCGGTGATCGCCGACCTCACCGACGAGAAGGCGCTCGGCGAACTCTCGCTGGATGCCTACGACGTCGTGGTCATCGATGTCGACGACAACGTCGAGGCCAGCGTCACCTGCACGCTCCACGTCAAGGAGCTAGGCGCCAAGGAGATCTGGGCCAAGGCTCACTCCGATGCCCACTACAAGTTGCTCAAGCGCCTGGGCGCCGACCGGGTCGTCTACCCGGAGTACGATGTCGGCGTGCGGGTCGCGGAGAGCCTCAACTATCACGCCATGGTCGATTTCATCCGGCTGGGCGAGCGCCAGTTCATCGTCGAGATCGAGACCACCGACCGTCTGATCGAGAACTGTGCCAGCGTCGCCAACCTCTCCATCGATCCCGAGGCCCTGTCTCTGGTCGCCATCAAGCGTGGCGAAGAGGTGATTCGCAACCCGGACGACGACACCCCGCTCCAGGCCGGCGACAGCCTGATACTGATGGGCGACCTGCAGGCGCTGCGCGAAATCGGCAAACAGATATGAGCGTTCCGCCTCATCCCTCTGCACGAGACGCCCTCGAGGCGCCCGCCAGCCACGCAAGCCGCCGCGGAGGGTGCGAGTGAGACGCTGGCAACGACTCAAGCGGCCCTTTCGTCGCGCCCCGCACGGCGGTGTCATCAGGCTCTCTCCACCGGAAATACTGCTGCTCGGTTTCGCGCTGCTCTGCGCCATCGGCGCCCTGCTGCTATGGCTGCCGGGCAGCGCGACGCGCCCCCTGGCCTGGCACGAGGCCCTGTTCACCGCGACCTCGGCGGTCACCGTCACCGGGCTCAGCGTGATCGATGTGGGCAAGGACCTGACCTTCATCGGCCAGTTGGTGGTGCTGGTCCTGATTCAGGTCGGCGGCCTGGGCTTCATGACCTTCGCCGCGCTGACGGTGCTGCTGCTGGGAACGCGGCTGCCGCTGAGCCAGCAGAACCTGGTCCGCGAGGCGCTGGGAGAGATCGCCTTCAGCGACATCCGCGACCTGGTCAAGCTGGTGGTCGCCTTCGCCTTCATCACCGAGACCGCCGGCACGCTGCTGCTGGCCTGCCACTGGGTGCCCGAGCAGGGGCTGGAGATGGGGCTGTGGCACAGCCTCTTCCACGCCGTCTCGGCGTTCAACAACGCCGGTTTCTCGACCTTTTCCGACAGCCTGATCAAGGAGGTCGGCGATCCACTGGTCAATGCAACGGTGACGCTGATGTTCATCGTCGGCGGGCTGGGCTTCGTGGTGGTCAGCGATCTCTATCGCCATCGTCGCTGGTCGCGCCTGGCGATGCAGACCAAGGTCGTGCTGCTGGCCACGTTCTGGCTCAATGTGATCGCCACCGCGATCCTGCTCGGCCTGGAGTGGTCCAATCCCGGCACCCTGGGTGGCCTGGGGAGCGTTTTCGCCAAGCTGCAGGCGGCCTGGTTCCAGGCCGTCACCCCGCGTACGGCCGGCTTCAACACGCTGGAGACCGGCTCGCTGACCGACGCCTCGACGCTGCTGGTGATGGTGCTGATGTTCATCGGTGCCGGCTCGAGCTCCACCGCCAGCGGCATCAAGATCACCACCTTCGTGGTCCTGCTGCTGACGGCCCGCGCGTTCTACCGCAACACCGAACACCCCACGGTCTTCGGCCGCTCGATCCCCCAGGAGACCGTGATCAAGGCGATCACGGTAGCGCTGGCCGGGGTCCTGCTGGTGGTGATGGCGCTGTTCGGGCTCACCATCACCGACAGCGAACAGTCGTTTCTCGATCTGGCGTTCGAGACCGTATCCGCCTTCGGTACCGTGGGGTTGTCCCGGGGCATCACCAGCGATCTTTCGCTGCCGGGGCAGTTCCTGCTGGGCCTGACCATGCTGCTGGGCCGGGTGGGACCGCTCTCCGTCGGCTATTTCCTGGCGACACGGCAGGCAAGGGGCGTGCGCTACGCCAAAGGCGACATTCAGATTGGCTAACCCTGTTCACAGCGTGTGAGTCGCGAGCTGCCAGGCGACCAGCAGCATGGTCGCTCCGACCGCCGTGTCGATGCCCTGCCACCACCGCGGGTTGCGAAGCCGTGGCGACAGCCAGTGCGCCAGTCCGACCAGCCCGAAGAACCAGAACAGCGACGCCAGCGACGCTCCAACCACGAATCCGACGGGGCTGGACTGCTGGCCGCCGATGATGCCCAGCATCACCACCGTATCCAGATAGACGTGGGGGTTGAGCAGTGTCACCGCCAGCGTGGCCGCGATCACCGACCACGCACCTGCCGCGGGCAGTCCATTAGTGGACTCCCCCACTTCGAGGCTGCGGGGGCGCACCGCACGCCGGAACGCTACCGCGGCCTGCCACACGAGCCAACCGGTGCCACCCCAGCGCGCCAGCTGCAGGCCGGTAGCGCTCGAGGCGATCAGCGGCGCGAGGCCCGCCACGCCAGCGGCCACCAGCGTCAGATCACAAAAGGCGCAGATCCCGGCCACCAGCCAGCCATGTTCGCGACGCAGGCCCTGCCTCAGGACGAACGCATTCTGCGCCCCGATGGCCACGATCAGCGTGGCGCCGATCAACAAACCCTGAATGACTGACGTTCCCATAGTGAACTCTCATGGCGCTGCGCAAAGGCACGGGGATTCGCATCATGCGGCGACATCGACTATTAATAAAAATGAATTGGCTAATGAGGCATTAGAATATTTGATGCTGGATTACAAACTTCTCGAAGCCCTGTCCGCCATCGTCGATCAGGGCGGTTTCGATCGCGGCGCCCAGCAGCTCAACCTGACCCAGTCGGCGGTCTCCCAGCGCATCAAGTTGCTGGAAGCCCGACTGGGCCAGCCGGTGGTCGTCCGCACGCCGCGCCTGCTGCCGACCCCGCTGGGGCAGCGGCTTCTCAACCATGCCCAGCAGGTGCGTCTGCTGGAGCATGATCTGCTCGACCGGATCCCGGCCCTCGGCGAGGGGGCGCAACGGCTCAGGCTGGCGATCAACGCCGACAGCCTCGCGACCTGGTGGGCGCCGACCCTTGGCGACTTCTGCCACCGTCGCGGCGTGCTGCTGGATCTGGTGGTGGACGATCAGGAGGTGGCGCTACGCCGCATGCGCGATGGCGAAGTGGCCGGCTGCATCTGCGCCACCGCGAGGCCTGTCCAAGGCGCGCGCGCTCGCGCCCTCGGCACCATGCGGTACCGCGTGATGGCGAGTCCCGGATTCGCCGAGCGCCATTTTGCGGAGGGTGTCTCCCAGCAGGCGCTGGAACGGGCGCCGGCGATTCTCTACGGACCGGAAGATCGCCTGCATCAGCGCTATCTCGATCTGCACGGTTTCAAGGAGCCGTTTCCGCACCACCTCTGCCCGTCGTCGGAGGGCGTGCTGCACATGACGCTCGCCGGCATCGGCTACGCCATGATCCCCGAGTGCCAGGGAAGCGATGGGCTGTCGCGGGGGGAGCTGGTCGATCTCGATCCGCAGCGTCCGCTGGACGTGCCGCTCTACTGGCACTTCTGGCGCCACGGCGGCGAGCTTCTCGATGCCCTGACCGCGCATCTGCTATCCGCCGGCGACCACTGGCTGAGAGCGCCTGAAGCGACGCCGGCCACGTCGGCCTGACGGGCAACGCCTCGCGCAGCAGGAACATTTTCCCTGTTGTAGAATGACTTACGGATTTCGATAGCTTGCGGATGGCAACCGAGGTTCTAGACTGAAACACCAGCTGGCGACGCTGCGATTTCGCGCACGGTCAGCTGGCCACCGTGACACAAGGAGTGAGTGACATGATGAAGATGACAGCGACGACGCCGATCTGGATGGCCCTGACGGGACTGCTCACGGTGGGCGCCCTCGCGGGCTGCGCCAGCGACAGCAGCTCGGTCGAGAAGGAAGCCACCCGTTACGTCGTGACCGGTCTGGGTGACGACAAGGACGAAGCGATGAGCAATGCCAAGGAGCGCGCTCTGGAGCAGTGCGAAGCGCAGGACTACGACGAATTCGTTATCGTCGAGCAGCAGACGATGGGGCCGGGCGAGGAGTCGGGCAAAGCCGCCAGCGCCGACCAGCAGCTCGAGGGCGCTACGGTCGACGAGGACACCGAGCTCCAGGCCGCCACCCAGGAAGGCGATGGCTACAAGGTCACCTGGACGATTCGCTGCCGCTAACCCCCTGTCGCCGGCCGCCGCGGCCGGCGCATCTTTCCGGTCTCCACCGGAATCTCCACCGGAATGTCGATGAGGCTCAGGCCTAGCCGCGCAGGGCCTCGACGCTATCGACCTTCTCATCCATGCGTTGCTCGCGGTCCGTCCGCGTCCCCATCTTCAGCGTCGTGGTGATCCTCGGCGCCCCCATCGCGTGCACCCCTTCGTGGCACGCCTTGACGACGGCCATCACCTCGTCCCACGACCCCTCGATATTGGTGCCGTAGGCATGCATTCGATGATGGAGGCCCGAGTCCTCGATGATTCGCTGGCACGCCGCCACGTAGGGCGATACCGACACCCCGACTCCCAGCGGCACGACACATAGATCGACGATGACGTGCATAGTTTCGCTCCTCCGATCGGTTTTTCCATGGTACTGAACTCCGTCGTTCGAATCGCGACCGCGTCGGGCGGTGGATTCGACCGAGTCGATCCAGTGTATCGGCGAGCCGAACCCGCCGTAAAAAAGCGGGATCGGGCCTGGACTATCATGGCAATAGCGCTAGGCTTATTGACGGCAAAGCCGTTAGCACGCAATGTAAATAAGCCTAATGCAATTACGGCTGGACTCTATCTGAAACGTCATCGAATACTTATTGTTTCGGATAGCGCATGGCCAACAGGGAACAGGGACCGTGGCGCACCACGCCCTCCCGCCGTCATAGCTTGATCCTTCGGGCCGTTTCAAGCGAGTGGAAAATGACCGAAAAAACGCGTCAGCGCGGTCGAACCCGCAATTCAAAAGGTTATTTTTCGTCGTTCGAGCGGAACGATGCCGTCAGGCGGCCGGGGAGCACACTGCGCCCCTTGCTAGGAAACAACATGACCAGTAATACGCCTATCGCCCCCGTCGCGCTGCCCGACACCCGCGCCCGTCAGACGCTGGAGAAACTGCTCGAAGGCTCCGGTGTCACCCTCAACGGCAACCAGCCCTGGGATATCCGCGTTCACCACCCCGACCTCTTCTCGCGGGTCGTTCGCCAGGGTTCCATCGGCTTCGGCGAAGCCTACATGGATGGCTGGTGGGAGTGCGATCGGATCGACGAGATGATTCACCGCCTGCTACGCCACGGACTCGGCACGGTCGCGCACACCACCACCGAACGCATCGTCTACAAGCTTCAGTCCACCTTCATGAACCTGCAGAGCAAGGCTCGGGCCTATATCGTCGGCAAGGAGCACTACGACTTCGGCAACGACCTTTTCACCCGCATGCTGGACGAGACGCTCTGCTACTCCTGCGGCTACTGGAAGGAAGCCCGCACGCTGCACGAGGCCCAGGTCGCCAAGCTCGACCTCGCCTGCCGCAAGCTGGATCTCGAACCCGGCATGCGAGTGCTCGACATCGGCTGCGGCTGGGCCAGCTTCGCCGAGCATGCCGCCCGCCAGTACGGCGTCGAAGTCACCGGCATCACCATCTCCGAAGAGCAGGCAAAGCTGGGCCGTGAACGCTGCGCCGGGCTGCCGGTGGAGATACTGCTCGAGGATTATCGCGAGCTCAGCGGCGAATTCGACCGTATCGTGTCGATCGGCATGTTCGAACACGTCGGCCAGCGCAATTACGCCACCTACTTCGATACCGTCAAACGCCTGCTGAAGCCCGGTGGCCTGTTCGTGCTGCACACGATCGGCTCCAACACCAACGAGGTCAGCATCGACCCCTGGATCAACAAGTACATCTTCCCCAACGGCATCCTGCCTTCGATCCAACAGGTCGCCGACGCCAGCGAAGGCAAGCTGATCATGGAGGACTGGCAGAACTTCGGTGCCGATTACGACACCACGCTGCTGGCGTGGCAGGAGAACCTGCTCGCCCAC
>NZ_CEXLVS010000163.1:0-9730 GCF_982684285.1 Salinicola sp.
CACCGGCACCCCCTCCTCCCGCCGGGCGATCAGGGCCTGGAACGCCTCCCGCTGCGCCGCCGTCAGCTCGCGATCGCCCCAGGTATAGAGCCAGGTCCGGTTCGTGGCGCAGACATGGGCCAGCAGTACTTCGGCATCGAGGCGCGCCGTAGGCGACGCGAAGAGTTTTCCGGCCGCCTCGCGCAGGGCCTCGTCGATCGTCATCACTCGCCCTGCAGCGCCGCCAGCTGATCCGCCTGATACTCGTTGACCAGGGGTCCGATCACTTCGTCGAGATCGCCGGCAACGACTTCGCCCAGTTTGTAGATCGTCAGGTTGATACGGTGATCGGTGAGCCGCCCCTGGGGGAAGTTATAGGTCCGGATTCGCTCGCTGCGGTCGCCCGAGCCCACCAGTGAGCGCCGGGTATCGGCCTGCTGCTGGCGCTGCGAGTCCACGGCGGCCTGCTTGAGTCGCGCCGCCAGCAGGGACATCGCCTTGGCCCGGTTCTTGTGCTGGCTGCGCTCCTCCTGGCACTCGACCACTAGGCCGGTGGGCAGATGGGTGATGCGGATGGCGGAATCCGTGGTGTTGACGTGCTGGCCGCCGGCACCGCTGGAGCGGAACGTGTCCACGCGCAGGTCGTTGGCGTTGATATCGACATCGCCCACCTCGCTCGCCTCGGGCATCACCGCGACGGTACAGGCCGAGGTGTGGATGCGCCCCTGGGATTCCGTCGCCGGGACGCGCTGCACGCGGTGGGCACCGGATTCGAACTTCAACGACGCGTAGACGTTGTCGCCCTTGACCCGCGCGATGATCTCCTTGTAACCGCCCTGCTCGCCATGGCTGGCGCTGACCACCTCGACCTTCCAGCCCCGGCGCTCGGCATAGCGGGAGTACATGCGAAACAGATCGCCGGCGAACAGCGCCGCTTCGTCGCCACCGGTACCCGCGCGGACTTCCAGGAAGACGTTGCTGTCGTCGTCCGGGTCCTTGGGCACCAGCAGGCGCTTGACCTCTTCCTCCAACTCCTCGAGTTCCGCTCTGGATGAGCGCCACTCCTCCTCGGCCAGTTCGCGCATCTCCGGATCGCTGTCCTGGCGCATCTGATCGGCCGCCTCGATGTCACCTTCCGTGCGGCGATAGGCGAGCCAGGCGCCGACCAGCGGCTCTAGCTCCGCATACTCGCGGGAGTAGTCCCGGAAACGCGGTTGATCGGCGATCACCTCGGGCTCGGATAGCAGCGCGGACAGCTCCTCGAAGCGGTCCTGGAAGGCGTCGAGTCGTTCGCGCAGAGACGCTTTCATGCCCAGTCCTGTCTTTTCATACCGAGTCCTGTGTCTTGGCGGGCCCCTCGATGAGCAGATTATCGGCCGCCTGGATGATATCGTGACGTGACTGGCCCGAGGCTTCGCGCAGGCGCAGCGTCGGGCCATGCATCAATTTGTTGGCCAACTGGTGCGAGAGCCGCTTGATCACCGTCTCGGGATCCTCGCCGCGCGCCAGCTGCGCCAGTGCCTCCGCTTCGGAATCGCGCCTCAGCGCCTCGCCATGCTGACGATAACGCCGAATCAGGTCCCCTGCGCCACGCACCCGACGCTCGTGCAACCAGTGCTCGACGCCAGTGTCGATCAGCGCCTCGGCCTGACGTGCGGCGACCTCGCGATGACGACGATTTTCGGCGATCACCTGCTGCAGATCGTCGACGCTATAAAGGAAGACATCGGCGAGATCTCCCACTTCGGGCTCGATGTCCCGTGGCACCGCGATGTCGACCATGAAGATGGGCCGGTGGCGGCGCACCTTGAGGGCCCGCTCGACCATGCCCTTGCCGAGGATCGGCAGTTCGCTGGCCGTGGAAGCGATCACGATGTCCGCCTGCTCCAGCGCCTGCGGGATGGCGCTGAGCTCGATCGCCCGGCCACCGCACTCATCGGCCAGCGCCTGGGCCCGCGCCAGGGTGCGGTTGGCGACGGTCAGCCCCATGATCCCCGCCTCGCGAAGATGGCGCGCGACCAGCTCGACCGTCTCCCCGGCGCCGATCAACAGCGCGCGGGCCCGGCCGAAGTCGTCGAAGATCCGGCTCGCCAGGCTGACCGCCGCGTAGGCGACCGACACCGGGTTCTCGCCGATCGAGGTCTCGCTCCGGACCTGCTTGGCGACGGAGAACGTCTGCTGGAACAGTCGTTCCAGTTCGCTGCCGAGACCGGCATGCTGGCGCGCGATCTGATAGGCGTCCTTGAGCTGGCCCAGGATCTGCGGCTCGCCCAGGACCATCGAATCCAGCCCGGCCGCCACCCGCATCAGATGTTTCGCAGCCTCGCCCTCGTGATAGTGGTAGGCGCAGTTCAGCAACTCCTCCGCGGGCATGCCGTGAAACGCCCCCAGCCACTCGAGCAACTGACGCTCACCCTCGTCCACGGTGATGCAGTACAGCTCGGTCCGGTTGCAAGTGGAAAGCACCGCCGCCTCACGCACGTCGGGCAGGGCCCGCAGCTGTGTCAGTGCAGACTCGATTTGTGCCGGCGAGAAGGCGACACGCTCGCGCATGTCGATCGCGGCCGTCCTATGATTGATACCCAGTGCTAGCAGCGTCATGAAATCACGGTCGTTTGTCTTGCGTGGACCCGGCCCTCGCGCCTTCGAACATGATGCGGCGCGCCGAAATGGAGCGCGACGGATGTCAGGTCGTCAGACGCCCCACCAATGTTCGCGACCGGCCTGAGGCCAAGACGCCGAGACATGCCAGCCGACGGCGGGTCCCAGCCAGGGTGACCCGTCGGGCGAAGCGCCGCCATTTTAGCACACCCGGAAGACGCTTAGCAGGCAATGAATCATGCCCGCGGTAGCCGCCTCCGCGATTGACCCCCGCCCGCCAGCCGTTATGCTGGAGCCATTGATCGATCTCGAGGACCGCATGCCTAAAAGTCTGTTATCCGCCGCTATCTGTGCGGTCCTGCTGGCTGGCTGCGAGAGCATGTCGGGCGGAACTGCGTCGCCGCCCGTCGACGACCCGTTGGCAACCGCGCCACCGATCTCCAGCGGCTTCGATGCCAAGGGCCTCTCCCAGGTACTGCTTTCCGAGATGGCCGGCCAGCGCGGCGACTTTCACCGTGCCGCGGCCGGTTACCTGGCGGCCGCCGAACGCTATCGCTCCGCCGCCCTGGCCGAGCGTGCCACCCTGGCCGCGCGCTATACCGACGATACGGCGCTGCTGAATGCCACCGCAGAGCGCTGGCAGCAGCTTGCGCCCGACGATACGGCCCCGGAAAAGCTGCTCTCGGGGATCGCGGTAGATCGCGGCAACTGGCCGGCGGCGCTGCAGCACAGGCTCGAACTCGCCCGGTCGGGGGAAGACGCGCAATTGCTCGACCTCGCCGATCTGATGGTGGAGTCCCGGGCGGAACTGCCGCCGCTGATTGCCCAGCTGCGCGATTTCACCGTCGCCTACCCGGACCACGCCGACGCGCAGATGGCCACAGCCCGGCTGGAAGCCGCCGACGGAATGGTCGATGAGGCCCAGCAGCGCCTGAAAAGCTTGTCACGACGCCACGCCGAGCTACCCGAGCTGTGGCTGACCCGATCCCAGATCGCCCTCGAAGCCGGCGACTACGCCCAGGCCGCCTCCACCGCGAGGCGTGGCCAAGAACTCTCCCCCGGTGACGACCGGTTCCTGCTGGCGCTGGCCCAGGCGCAGATCGCCAATGGCGACATCGCCGCCGCCGAAGGACAGATCGATCGGCTGTTGGAACGGCACGACGCGACGCCGTCGCTGCGGATCGGCCTGGCCCAGCTCTATCTCGACGCCGGTGCGCTGGAACCCGCCCGCCGGCTGCTGCTGCCGCTGCTCGACCGCGACGACACGCCGCCGGCCACCTATCTGGTGCTGGGGAGCATCGCCGAGACCCAGGGCGAGATCGACAACGCCCTGCTTTACTACCGCCAGGTTCCCGTGGGTCCGGGTTTCCTCGACTCCCGCGCGCTGGCCACCCGCATGCTGACCGCCAACGGCCGCAGCGACGAAGCCCAGCAGTTCCTGCGCGTCGAGATTCTGCGCCATCCCGGCCAACGCGTCGCACTGACACAGATCGGCCTGCAGGCCCTCGACAGTGTCGATCAGTCAGCGGCGGCGGATGCCTTGCTTGCCAGCAGCCTCGAGCAGGCTCCGGACGAAGCCGACCTCCTCTACACCCGCGCCATGCGCGAATTCGAACGCGGTAACGTCGAGACGATGATGCGCCAGATGCGCCAGCTCATCGCCAGGTATCCCGACAACGCCGCGGCGCTCAACGCCCTGGGTTATACCCTGGCGACCACGACCGAGCACTACGACGAGGCGCAGGAACTCATCGAGAGGGCCCATGCACTCGAGCCCCAGAGCCCCGCGATCCTCGACAGCCTGGGGTGGATATATTTCAAACGCGGGGAGACGCGCAAGGCGCTGGGGTATCTACGCCGCGCCTACACCGGCCAACCCGATCAGGAGGTCGCCGCGCATCTCGCCGAGGTGCTGGTCGTGCTCGATCACCAGGACGAGGCTCGAGCCCTGGTGAGGTCCGCGCTCGCCGACAGCGACGTCCACCCGGATATCGACGACCTGTTGACCCGCTATCCCCAACTGGCCCCGTAGCCGGACGCCGCGGGGTGACGGGTGGCACTCGCAGCTCGTGACAGCCCGGCGCCCCTGGTATCGTATGCGCCCCTATTTCCACGCCGGACTCATCCGTACTCGACAGGAACTTCCCATGTCTCCAAGCCTTCTCGCCAACGCTCGGCCTCGCCACCTGTCGTCCCCGTTTCAAAAACGGTGGCAGCCGTTGGGTGCCCTGCTCCTGCTGGTCTGGCTGGCCGGCTGTGCCGGACAGGCGCCGGCCCCGGACGTGCCGCGGCAGCCCGACGACTGGCAGCGGCAGCAGCAGGACCTGGCCGCGCTGGATACCTGGAAAGTGGCCGGCAAGGTCGGGTTGCGCACCGCGGAAGAGAGCCGCAGCGCCAACCTGGACTGGTCCCAGGCACCCGATCACTACCGCATGCTGATCAGCGGCCCCTTCGGTGCCGGGCGCAGCGTTCTCGAAGGCCGCCAGGGCGCCGTCACCCTGACCACCGGCGACGGTCGCTTCGAGGCGTCGTCGCCGGAAGCGCTGATGCAGCAACAGCTGGGCTGGTCGCTGCCGATATCGGCGCTGGACTACTGGGTCCGCGGGCTCCCCGCCCCGGGCCGGGCCCATCGGCAGAGCGACGATGAACTCGGCTTCCCCGAGACCCTGAGCCAGGACGGCTGGACCATTCGCTACCGGGACTGGACCTACGCCGACTCGCTGTGGCTGCCGAGCCGCCTGATCATGACCTATGACGACATCCGCGCCACGCTGGTGGTCAACCAGTGGCAACCGGGCAGCGGGAGCGAAGGCGCATCCGGGCAGGCGGCGGACGCGTCGCCATGAGATCGCTGACGCTGCCCGCACCGGCCAAGCTCAACCGGCTGCTGCGGATCACCGGGCGTCGCGAGGACGGCTATCACTCGCTGCAGACGCTGTTCCAGATCCTGGACCGCGGCGACACGCTGCGGTTCGAAACGCAGCCCCAAGGGAGCGACATCACCCTGTCGCCGGCGCTCGCCGGCGTCACCGAAGCGGACAACCTGATCGTCCGCGCCGCCCGCCGGCTACAGCGCGAGACCGGCTGTCGACAGGGCGCAACCGTCACGCTGGAGAAACGCCTGCCGATGGGCGGCGGGCTGGGCGGCGGCAGCTCCAACGCCGCCACCACGCTGCTGGCACTCGATCGTCTCTGGGGCCTTGGGCTCGGACTCGAGCGACTGGCGACGCTGGGGCTGGCGCTGGGCGCCGATGTCCCGGTGTTCGTGCGGGGCCGCACCGCCTGGGCGGAGGGTGTCGGCGAGCGCTTGACCGCCGTGGATCTCGGGCCCGCCTGGTTCGTCATCGTCCATCCTGGCGTCGAGATATCCACCGCGGCGATTTTCGGCCACCCCGGTTTGACACGCGATAGCACGGTCATTAGTATGCGTCGCGCACTCGACGGGGCTGCCCCCGAAGCGGTGTGGCGCAACGACTGCGAGAGCATCGTGCGAGCGCTTCATCCCGAGGTCGATCGCGCGCTGGACTGGCTTGGCCAGTACGGCAACGCGATGCTGACGGGAACCGGCGCCTGCGTCTTCTGTCCGCTGGACGACGAGAGGCAGGCCGATCAGGTACTGCAGCAGGTCCCGGACGAATGGCAAGCCTTCAAGGCCCGCGGTTGCAATCTGTCTCCGCTGCACCAGGCTTTGAACCTTGCCGAAGGTTTGGGTCAGGCCCAAACGTGACATCGTCGCTCTGGAAACCGACTACTTACGCGGTTTTCACCAGTCTTTTCAGACGGATGACGACTTCACGACTGGTTTTGCCCTCAAACCTAGCCAACGGTTTGCGCTTTTGCGCATAATGAGCGCGACCGATGATTGCTGGGGTATCGCCAAGTGGTAAGGCACTGGTTTCTGGTACCAGCATTCCCAGGTTCGAATCCTGGTACCCCAGCCACTTCCTGAATTTCGACAAGCCTGCAAACGGAAACCGGGACGCGATGGCCGCTCAGCCCACACGATTTCCCCACCGACGTTGCGGTTCTTTTCCCTGCCGTCTCGACGCACGACCCCGATGCCGACCCGCATCGCGGGCGGGCAAGCATGGTGTTTCGGAACCCCCACCTCTCGTCCCGTGCGCTTCCGGCAGTCTTGTCACCCGTCCTGGCTCGAACCGAATGTCCCCTACTGACCTTCAACAGCTCCCAAAGGTGGCCGCGCGTGTCTAAATTGATGGTTTTTACCGGTAACGCCAATGTCGGACTCGCCTCCAAGGTAGCCGAGAGTCTCGATAATCGACTCGGCCACGCCACGGTCGGACAGTTCAGCGATGGCGAAATCGCTGTCGAGATCAACGAAAACGTGCGCGGTAAAGACGTCTTTATTCTCCAGTCGACCTGCGCGCCGACCAACGACAACCTGATGGAACTGATCCTGATGGTCGATGCGCTGCGCCGCGCCTCGGCAACGCGGATCACCGCGGTGGTGCCCTACTTCGGCTACGCCCGCCAGGACCGCCGCGTGCGCTCCGCCCGCGTGCCGATCTCGGCCAAGGTCGTAGCGGACATGATGGTCAAGGCCGGCGTCGACCGGGTCATGACCATGGACCTGCACGCCGACCAGATCCAGGGCTTCTTCGATGTCCCGGTGGACAACGTCTACGGCTCGCCGATCCTGCTCGACGACATCGAGCGCCAGAACTACGATGACCTGGTGGTGGTCTCCCCCGACGTGGGCGGCGTGGTTCGTGCCAGAGCCATCGCCAAGCAGCTCAACGTCGACCTGGCGATCATCGACAAGCGCCGCCCGCAGGCCAACCAGGCCCAGGTGATGCACATCATCGGCGACATCCAGGACCGTACCTGCGTGGTGGTCGACGACATGGTCGATACCGCCGGTACGCTGTGCAAGGCGGCGGAGGCCCTGAAGGCTCACGGCGCCCGTCGCGTGGTCGCTTACGCCACGCATCCGATCCTTTCCGGGCCCGCCGTGGACAATATTACTGGTTCGGTGCTTGACGAACTCGTCGTTGCCGATACCATACCGCTCTCCGAACCTGCACGTCGCAGCGGCAAGATCCGTCAATTGACGGTCGCCGGCCTGATCGCCGAAGCCATCCGGCGTGTCAGTAACGAAGAATCCGTCAGCGCGATGTTTCACTGATCCCTACCCGGAAACGGGGCGGGGACGACGAGCGAAGCACGCGCGGATACGTGGGCCACTGCCGTGATGGCGGTGGTCCCTGCTGGAACGGCATCGTCTGGTCGCGGGCGGTGCCGATTCCTTTACTTGACCACTAGAGGTGACAATCAATGTCCCATTACACCCTGACCGCCAATGTTCGTAAGGAGCTGGGGAAAGGTGCGAGCCGCCGCCTGCGCCGCAAGAACGAACAGGTCGCCGCCATCATCTACGGTGGCACCGCGGCACCGCAGCCGATCACCATCGACAAGCCCGCCTTCTACAAGGCGATCGAAGACGAGGCGTTCTTCTCCTCGATCATCGATATCAATGTCGACGGCAAGAGCGAACAGGTCATCATCCGTGACCTCCAGCGTCATCCGTACAAGGCGCTGGTCACTCATGCCGACTTCATGCGCGTCGATGCGACTCACGAGCTGACCATGAACGTCCCGCTGCACTTCTTGAACGAAGAGTCGTGCAAGGGCGTCAAGGACGAAGGTGGCGTTCTCCACGTCCTGAACAACGACGTTCAGATCAGCTGCCTGCCGTCCAAGCTGCCGGAGTACCTCGAAGTCGACGTCGCCGATCTGGGCCTGGGCGAGACCATCCACCTCTCCGACATCAAACTGCCGGAAGGCGTGACCCTGGTCGAGCTGAGCCATGGCGAAGAGCACGACGCCGGTGTCGTCAGCGTGACCCACCCGACCGTCGCCAGTGACGACGAAGTCGCCGGTGAAGGCGTCGACGAAGATGGCGAGCCGAAAGACGACGCGTAATCTTGCGTCAAAGACCGGATAACAGGCAGTCGGCATGGCAGTGAAAGCGATCATCGGTCTCGGTAATCCGGGAGCGGAGTACGAGGACACCCGCCACAATGCCGGCGCCTGGCTGGTCGAGCAACTCGCGAGGGACGCAGCACAGACGCTGCGTCCCGAGCGCAAGTTCCTGGGTCTGTATGCCAAGATCCATCTGGGCGGGCACGACCTGCACCTGCTCAACCCCACCACCTTCATGAATCGCAGCGGCGCCTCCGTGGCCGCGCTGTGCCAGTTCTTCAAGATCGCCCCGGACGAGCTTCTCGTCGCTCACGACGAACTCGATATCGTACCCGGCTGCGCCCGCTACAAGACGGGTGGCGGACACGGCGGGCACAATGGCCTGCGCGACATCGTCAGCGCGCTGGGCAATACCAACGGCTTCCACCGCCTCCGCATCGGCATCGGCCACCCCGGTAGTGCCAAGCTGGTCACCAACTACGTCCTGGGCCGTCCCGGCAAGGCGGAGCGCCAGTCCATCGATGCTGCCATCGACGAGATCATCACCACCCTCCCCGAGGCGCTCTCCGGCGACTGGGCCAAGGCCATGAACCGTCTGCACAGCTTCAAGAGCTAAGAGACGAGCAAGAGGACGAAAGAGGTCGGGGACGTTGCTTCCCGGCGCGCAGCGCCGTTCTTTCCTCTTCCTTCTGCTGTGGCGTCCCGTAGAATAGCGAGCCTCTCTTTCAGCTTTCCCTGTACATCAACTCGGGTAACTCCTATGGGTTTCAATTGCGGCATCGTCGGCCTTCCCAACGTCGGCAAGTCGACTCTCTTCAATGCATTGACGCGCTCCGGCATCGATGCCGAGAACTTCCCCTTCTGCACCATCGAACCCAACACCGGTATCGTGCCGATGCCGGACCCGCGGCTCGACAAGCTGGCCGAGATCGTCAAGCCGGAAAAGGTGGTGCCGACCACGATGGAGTTCGTCGACATCGCCGGCCTGGTCGAGGGCGCCTCCAAGGGCGAGGGCCTGGGCAACCAGTTCCTGGCCAATATCCGCGAGACCGATGCCATTGCCCATGTGGTGCGCTGCTTCGAAGATGACAACGTCATCCACGTCGCCAACCAGGTCGACCCCACCGCCGATATCGAGACCATCAACCTCGAGCTCGCGCTGGCCGATCTCGATGCCGTAGAGCGCTCGCACCAGCGTCTGACCCGG
>NZ_CEXLVS010000164.1:0-6661 GCF_982684285.1 Salinicola sp.
GTGCAGCAGGATCGCCGCCAGCGTGGCCAGGGGAATCAACTCGAGCCAGACCGCCAGAAACGCCACGCTCACCAGCAGCAGGCCACCGTGAATCAGGCTGGACAGCCGCGTGCGGCCCCCCGCATTGGCATTGGCGGAGCTGCGCACGATCACCGCAGTGACCGGCAGCGCCCCGACCAGCCCGCACACCATATTGCCGATGCCCTGGGCCTTCAATTCGCGGTGTGGCGGCGAGTGACGCTTGAGCGGGTCCAGCTTGTCGATGGCCTCCAGGCTCAACAGGGTCTCGAGGCTGGCGATGATGGCGATGGTGATGGCGACCGTATAGACCGCCGGGTTGGCCAGCGCGCCGAGATCCGGCCGGGTCATCTGGGCGATCAGCTCCGAAGGTCCGGACAGGCCGTCGAGATCGATGTGATGCCCCGCTCCCAGCGCCCAGCCGGGCATCGCGCCGCCCACCAGGCGATCGATGGCGATACTGCCGAGCACCACCAGCAGCGGCCCCGGGATCAGTGCCAGCGCCCGGTGCCGCTTGATCATCGGCTGCTCCCACAGCACCAGCAGCGCCAGACTGAACAACGCGATCAGCGTGGCCAGCGGCGAGATATCGCTGAACAGCGCGACCGGTTCGGTGATGGATGGCATCTCCTCCAGGGGGTGTCCCAGTGCCATGGGGAATTGACCCAGCACCAGGATCAGACCGATGCCGGCCAGCATCCCCTTGATCACCGAGGTCGGCACGAAGGCACCGATCCGGCCCAGCTTGAAGATCCCCATCAGCAGCTGCAGCGCGCCGGCCAGCACCACCGCGATCAGGAAAGCGGAAAAGCTGCCCAACTGTTCGATCGCATCCAGCACGATGACGGTCAGGCCGGCCGCCGGACCGCTGACGCTGAGCGCCGAGCCGCTGAACATCGTCACCACCAGCCCGCCCACCATGCCGGCGACGAGACCGGCGATGGGAGGCGCACCGGAGGCCAGCGCGATCCCCAGGCAGAGCGGAATCGCTACCAGAAAGACCACGATCCCCGCCGGGATATCGCGGGCGAGGTGGCGGAAAGAGAAGGTGTCGGGGTTGTCGCGTCGTGCCGAAGCCGTTTGTGTCGATGTCGTCATTGTCGTGTCCTCGGATCCTTGAGTCACAGCGTGTCGGAGTTCGGTCTAGCCGGCCGCTGCCTGCCGCCAGTCCTGATCGGCCCATTCGGCCTCGCGGCGGTAGACCTCCTCGAGGTGTCCGCTGGCCAGGTCATAGACCCAGCCGTGCAGGCTGGGCGCCCGGCGCGCCTCCCAGCTCTCGTTGACCAGCGGCAGCGAGGAGAGCCGCTCGACCTGGGCGATGACATTGAGCTCGACGACGTGATCGACCTTGTCGCTCAAGCGCGAGAACCGATCGAGTTCCTCCTTGCGCTCGGCGACCAGCCGCTTGACCTGGCCCAGATGCTTGTCGACGTAGGGCAGCGCCTGCAGCGTATCCCCACCGGTGACTGCCGCCTGGATGCCGCCACAGCCGCGGTGACCGCAGACGATGATGTGGTCGACCTCGAGCGCGTGGATGGCGTATTCGAGCACGCTCGAGACGTTGGCATCGTCCTCGTGGACCAGGTTGGCGATATTGCGGTGGATGAAAAGCTCCCCGGGTTTGGCATTACAGATCTGCTCCGCCGGTACCCGACTGTCGCAGCAGCCGATCCACAGCGCGGATGGCGACTGTCCCTGATGGAGCCGCTCGAAAATTTCCGGGTCGGAAGCTTTCATGTTGTCGGCCCAGGCCCGGTTCTCGAGTAGCAAACGGTCGAAAAATTGCATGTCCAGCACTCCTGTACGGTGACGATTGGAATCCCTGTCGCTCGACGCCGATGGGCTCGATGGGGCCCACGGTCCCCCCGCACGGCACGCGAGGGTCGGTCGAAGCACCGGTCCTTCGGACCGGACTTTCCATGCTCCCTCGCATGAGACGAAAGGCGCAGGCTTCACATAAAGTCGTAAGGCGGGAGCACCGTTCCAGGCAAGCGAAAACCGCTTTGCCGCCTGCAAATTTTGTAAGGCGGTGTGATTGAATGTTGATTCAGGAAAGCCGGATGGCGATGCTGCCGAGACAGCTTCGGGCGGCCCGGTCGGCCAACGACCGATGGCAAAAAAACGTAAAGACGGGGTTACCGCGATCTCATTTTCTTCAAGATGAACGGTGCATGACAGGGAGCGTCACGGCAGGTGACAGCGGGCAGGAAACATCAAATATTTAACAAAAACTAATGTAACAGAATACTCGACAACCTGACGCGAAGATGAACGATTTCGCGGAAAAGTTAACCTCACCGCAGCATGAACGTTACCCGCCGATAACGTTCATGCCGGGTTCATCTCAGCTCGAGAATTCCAGCACCTCGATGGCGTCGTCCACATGGATCTCTCCGCTGTTTTCCGCCACCAGATTCTGGCCGAAATAGACCTTGCCCTTCTCTCCCCGGCGATAGCCGGCCAGCGTCTTGAGCGGCTCCTTGTCGGCACGCTTCTCCCCCCTGGATGGATCGACCGTCACCATGGCGCAGCGCGAACAAGGCGCATCGACGCGAAACGTCACCTCGCCGATGCGAATCCGCTTCCAGCCATCCTCGGCGTAGGGCTCGGTGCCGGTCGCGACGAGGTTGGGTCGGAATTGCGCCATGACGTGCGTGCCATCGGTACGGGCGTTGAGATCCTCCAGCGAGGCCTCGGAGATCAGCAACAGCGGGTAGCCGTCGGCGAAACTGACTCTGACACCGATCGCGTCCCGGTAGCGCGGGGACCGCTCGCCCAGCCACAGCAGCCGCGCCGGTTCGCCCGCGGCCTCACTGAACCACTCATCGAGGGAGGCATGCGTGGTGGTGGCGGTGAAAGGGTCGGCCCACACCTGGGTATCGAAGGGATGCCCCGAGAACTCCCGGCGGGCCACATCCACCGGGGGCAGGACATCGTGGGTCAAGGTCAGGCGCTCGCCGTCGAACTGCGCCCGGACTCGCTGAAGCCCGGGATGCGTTCGCGCGGTCAGAAAGGTGCCGTCGGGCCTGACCACCATGAACCGGCGGTCGCCGACGAGGCCTTCCTCCTCGACTCGGGCACGTTGCAGGGACGAGCCCGCGGTGGACTTGATCGGATAACGATGGATGGTGGCAAGCGTGGGCACGACGGGCTCCTGTCAGAAGAATTACTTGAATCCGGTGGAATTAACGCCTGGCTTTCAGGCGACGCTGATACTCTCGCTTGGCCTGCTGGTAAGCGTCATCGGCACGCACCTGATCCAGCTTGTCACGATAGTGCTCGGCGATGCGGGCCTTCTCGGCATCGGCGTTGCCCGGTCGTCGCAGGCGCCCCGCGGCGTCCTTCTTGCGCCCGCCGGGGTAGCGCGCGTAGCGTCTCGCGCGGGTATAGCCCATTTGCAGGTACTTGCGCGTCATGTCCATGCCCACGAAATCGCCGCGTTCACGATAGTCGCGAAACCGCGCGGAGAGATCGCGGACCGCCTGCCTGGCATCGGCCTCGTTGCGAATCGCCCACAGCGGCAGCAGTTCATCCTTGTAGGGTTGGACATGGAAGACGCCGCGTTCGCCATGGCCGATACGGTAGCATTCGGGATGCTGGCGATAATCGATGGATGCGTCGGGAAAACTCACGATCACCTCGCTTCGGGTCAAGACGACGTCATCGCTGACGGCGCGATGACGACCCCGGGATGAAAAACGACCGCCTCGTGAGAGACGGCCGTCATATCGACACGGGCCCGGCCCGGCGTCAGGCGGTCGCCAGTCGCTCGGGCTTGCCGGCCGAGGGCCCCCGGCGACGCCGCTGGAGCGCGACGACCAGCCCGAACATCAGCAGCGCCGGGATCCACATCAGCTCCTTCGGCATTTGCGAGGCGGGGACACGCACCGAGACGATCTGCTGATCGAAGTCGAAGCCCAGCTTTTCCGCCTGACTGCCGAAATCGGTCATGTCCACCAGCGTCTTGCCGTCTTCCTGCATCAGGTGCAGGCCCAGGCTCCCCCTCCGTCGCCGGCACCTGGATCACGAAGCTGGTCGGCGAGCCGTAGGCATCGAGTCCCTCGATCCGCGTCATCAGGTGATCGTCAGGGCCGATCTCGCCCAGCGCCTGTTCGAATTGCGCCGGCGGCACCTCCTCGTAAGGCGCATCGACCATGTCCATCCAGAAACCGGGGCGAAACAGCGTGAAGGCGACCAGCAACAGCAGCAGGCTCTCGTACCAGCGACTCCTGACCAGCATGAACCCTTGCGTCGCCGCCGCGAAGATCAGCATCGCCACCGTTGCCACGATGAAGATGATGAGGCCGTGAAGCCAGTCGACATTGATCAGCAGCAGATCGGTGTTGAAGATGAACAGGAAGGGCAGCGCCGCCGTTCGCAGGCTGTAGTAGAACGCCTGGAAGCCCGTTCGTATCGGGTCCGCGCCGGAGATCGCCGCCGCCGCGAACGAGGCCAGCCCCACCGGCGGCGTGACGTCGGCCATGATGCCGAAGTAGAACACGAACAGGTGGACCGCGATCAGCGGCACGATCAGACCGTTCTGCTCGCCCAGCTGCACGATCACCGGCGCCAGCAAGGCGGAGACCACGATGTAGTTGGCGGTGGTCGGCAGCCCCATGCCCAGGATCAGGCTGAGCACCGCGGTGAGCAGCAGCATCAGCAGCAGGTTGCCCATCGACAGCGTTTCGACCAGGTCCGCCAGCACCAGGCCGACCCCGGTCTGCGCGACGGCGCCGACGATGATTCCCGCGGTCGCGGTGGCGATACCGATGCCGATCATGTTGCGGGCGCCATCGATCAGCCCGTCCCACAGGTCCATGCCGCCACGCTTGATGTCGCTGGCCAGTTCGCTCTTGCCGCGGAAGAGTGCGTCGACCGGCCGCTGCGTCAGGATGATGAAGATCATGAAGGCGGTGGCCCAGAACGCCGACAGGCCCGGCGACAGCCGCTCCACCATCAGACACCACACCAGCACGATCACCGGCAGGATGTAGTGAAGCCCCACCATCACGGTGGGTTTGGTGCGCGGCAGTTGGGTGATCTCCTGCGAAGGATCGTCCACTTCCAGCTCCGGGTAGCGGGAGCCGATCTTCAGCAGTGCGATATAGATGGCGCCGACGCCCAGGGCGATGACCCAGGAAGCCGAGTCGCCCAGCGCCGGCTTGAGCCAGCCGATGCCGTAGTAGACGGCGAACGCCAGCGCCATGATGCCGACCAGCCCGGTCAGGAAGCCGAGGATCTTGTTGAGCCAGGGCCGCTGCGGGTTGCCGCTGGGCAGTCCCTGCATCCCGGCCTTCATCGCCTCGAGGTGCACGATGTACAGAAGCGCGATGTAGGAGATCACCGCGGGGACGAAGGCGTGCTTGATCACTTCGATGTAGGGAATGCCGACATACTCGACCATCAGAAACGCCGCCGCGCCCATCACCGGCGGCATGATCTGACCGTTGACGGACGAGGAGACCTCCACCGCACCCGCCTTGGTGGCGCTGAAGCCGACGCGCTTCATCATCGGAATGGTAAAGGTGCCGGTGGTCACGGTATTGGCGATGGAGGAACCGGAAATCAGGCCGGTGAGGCCGGAGGAGACCACGGCGGCCTTGGCCGGGCCACCGCGGTAGTGTCCCAGCAGCGAGAACGCGACCTTGATGAAGTAGTTGCCGGCCCCCGCCTTGTCGAGCAGCGCACCGAACAGCACGAACAGGAACACGAAGCTGGTGGAGACTCCCAGCGCGATGCCGAACACCCCTTGCGTGGTCAGCCACTGGTGGTTGACCAGCCCGGAGAAGCTGACGCCACGATGGGCCAGGATTCCCGGCATGTAGGGTCCCGCCAGCGAATAGACCAGGAAGACCAGCGCGATGATCATCAGCGGCGGGCCGAGCGCGCGGCGTGTCGCCTCGAGCAGCAGCACGATCCCCACCACGCCGACGATCACGTCCTGCAGAATCGGCGCACCGGGGCGCTGGGACAGCTGGGCGTAGAAGAAGTAGGAGGCGCAGAACGCCCCGACCAAGGCCATCACCCAATCGAGGATCGGCATGCGCTCCCGCGGCGAGCGCTTGAACGCCGGATAGGCCATGAAGGCCAGGAAAACGGCAAAGGCCAGGTGAATGGAACGCGCCTCGGTGGCGCTGAAGACACCAAATCCGACGATGAAGGGAAGCGGCGAGGCGATCCAGAGCTGGAACAGCGACCACAGCGCCGCCACACCGAGCAGGATGCGGTTGGGCGTTCCGGTCAGTTTGCGACCACCGGTATCGGTCGCGGCCAGTTCTTCCAGCTTGGCCTGATCGGGGCCGGAAGTCTTGTTATCGGTCATGAGCAGATCCTGACATGAGGAAACACTGAATCATTGCCTGCGCGAGCGAATCGTTGCGCAACGAAAACCCGGAGCGCCAGCCCGGCAAGGCTTGTCCGCCACGCGCTGATATCTCGCCTTCGGCGTTCCGTTCGCTGTTTTGCAAAATACTGCCCCTCAAACTCTCTCACTCGAGGAAGGGCCCGGCGCCCCTGGCGACCGGTGAGTGAACCGACATCGACACGATTATCGGTTCACGCCTGATTCGATGCGACGATCATCGTCGCGGGGATTCCATCCAACGGCGCGGCGGTTGCAGACAACCACCGCGCCAGAGTGTCA
>NZ_CEXLVS010000164.1:6671-9602 GCF_982684285.1 Salinicola sp.
CTATCGAGAATGACGTCGAGCCGTTACAGCCAGCCCTGCTCCTTGTAGTAGCGCTTGGCACCTTCATGCAGCGGGGCGGAGAGGCCCTGGCTGATCATGTCTTCCGGCGTCAGGTTGGCGAACGCGGGGTGCAGGCGCTTGAAGCGATCGAAGTTGTCGAACACGGCCTTGACCGTCTGGTAGACGACCTCATCGTCGACGTCGGCGGACGTCACGAAGGTCGCGCGGACACCGAAGGTCTCGACGTCGTCCGGGTTACCCTCGTACATGCCGCCCGGGATGGTGGACATGCTGTAGTAGGGGAACTCGTCGACCAGCCCTTTGACGGCATCGTCGTTCAACGGGACCAGGTTGGAGGCGACGGTGGTGGTCGCTTCCTGGATGGCGCCGTTGGGGTGACCGACCACGTAGGCCATGGCATCGATGTTGTTGTCGGCCAGCGCGGAGGCCATCTCGGCGGCACCCAGCTCGGAGGAGAGCGAGAAGACGCTGGTGTCCCAGCCTTCCGCATCCATCAGCACTTCCATGGTGGCGCGCTGGCCGGAGCCCGGGTTACCGATATTGACGCGCTTGCCCTTCAGGTCCTGGATGGAGTTGATGTCGGCATCCTTGCGCGCCAGGATGGTCAGCGGCTCGCCGTGGAGCGAGAAGACCGAGCGCAGGTTCTCCATCGGCTGGTCGAACTGCGCCTTGCCGTTGTAGGCGTTGAACTGCACGTCGGACTGCGCGACCCCCATGTTCAGTTCGCCGGACTTGATGCCGTTGATGTTGGCAACGGAGCCCCCGGTGGACGGCGCGTTACACCGAATGCCGCTCTCCTCGGCGCTGCGGTTGACCATCCGGCAGACGGACTGACCGACGACGTAGTAGACCCCTGTCTGACCGCCGGTGCCGATGGTGATGTACTGCTGATCCTGCGCCATGGCCGGCGTGGAGATCGATACGGCGCCCATCAGGGCGGAGGAGAGAACGGCTGCGGTTAATGCGTGGCGTTTCATGCGCATACCTCGAATTTTTCCCGTTTATTGTGTTGATCGGCGTTCCGATCGCGAAGACAACAGGCCGACCGGCGTGCGTCAGGGTGTGATTCAGATCGCACCGTGCCCGTGACTTACCCATTGCAACATAACTTATCCCCGACGGCGCGCCATCATATAGCGAGTTTTTGGCCGGAAAAACCGTCGGAAGAGACGGATTCCGCCTTCTCGGGCAAGAACCGGCCCATGGGTCCATTCCCGAACGGCGTCACTGGGCGCGTTCCCGGTGGTCCCGCGGCGTGTGCCGCCTCTGACCACCATTATCGGAATGACTCATGCCGGAAGCGAATGCGCATCACGGCGACTGGATCCAGGGCGCCAGCTCGATACGATCGCCCACCTCGATCCGGCGTTCGGCGAAGTAGCCGGCATTGGCTTCCAGTGCGGCCCGGAAGCGCGCCCCCGCCGGGTAGACGGGGCATCGACTCGACGACTCGGCGCGGCAGGGAGACATGGTCTTCAGCGAGCGTATCACGCCCTCCCCGTCGATGAAGGCGATATCCAGCGGAATTCGCGTTCGATACATCCAATAGGCGCTCGTCGCCGGCTGTTCGGCGCCGTACAGGAACAGCATCCCGGCATCGGCGGGCAGCGAATCGCGCTCCATCAGGCCTCGTGAACGCTGATGCGGGGTCTCGGCGACCTCGACCTGGAGCGTGTAGGTGCGTTCGCCATTGTCGAGGGCCAGCGCCTGGCGCGACGGCGCCTCCCCCCAGACCGGCATCGTGACCAGCGTCGACAACACCCAGGTGGCGTGAACTACGGCTCTCGATACCATGCCTCTCCCTCCCTGGTGGCCAGGCCGACCGTCAAGCCTGCTCCTCGTCGTCGGACTCACGCTGACGCTGGCTGTTCTGCGCCGTGGTCACCTGACGCGTGGCGGATTCGCCGCTCCCGTGTCGGTGATCGATGTAGGACAGCACGAACAACTGGGCGACGAGAAAACAGACGCAGAAGATGATTCCCTTGATCATGGATTGGACTCTCGAGTGCAAAGGCGGCGGAAGTGGCAGGGAGTATGGTCCAGCCTAGCGTAGGGTAACGCATTCATCGCAATGAGGAAGCCGACTTCCCTGCCCGGCGCGCTGCCGTCGAAGTCCCCGGGGAGCAAAATAACCTTGCTCTCGCTGGAGCCGCTGGGACAATGGGCCATCCGGCGCCAATGTCGACGACGCCTTTCAACGACGAGTACTGTACGTGCCCCTGAAGGACTTGCTGATCGGCCTGGGCATCATTGCCATCTGGGCCTTCAATATCATCGTGATCAAGCTCGGGATCGAGGATCTGCCGCCACTGCTGGTGACGGTACTCCGCTTCATGCTGGTCGCCGTGCTGATCGTGCCGTTCACTCGTATCTCGCGCCAGCAGCTCGCCTGGATCCTGCTGCTGGCCGTCACCTTCGGCGGCCTGCACTTTCCGCTGCTGTTCCTCGGCCTCCAGCACTCGGAGGCGGGCACCGGCGCCCTGCTGGTGCAGATGGGTACGCCCTTTGCCACGCTGCTGGCCGCGATCTTCCTCAAGGAGAAGCTTGGTCCGCGGCGAATCTTCGGCTTGATTCTCGCCTTCGGGGGTGTCGTCGTCCTGGCCGGGGGGCCATCACTGCCGCCGCCGGCCTCGACCGCCCTGCTCCTCGCCAGCGCCCTGTTCTGGGCCGTCTCGACCATGATCATCAAACTCGCGCCGCCGATCGCCCCGTTGACCATGACCGGCTGGATCTCGCTGTTCGCGATACCGCTGGTCGCTGCAGGCAGCTGGCTATTCGAGGACGACCAGTGGCACGCCCTGCAGAACGCCGGTCTGGCCGGCTGGGGCGCGGTGGTGTACACCGCCGTGATGTCATCGATCGCCGCCTATGGACTCTGGTACCGGCTCCTGCAAAAGCATCCCGTCAGCC
>NZ_CEXLVS010000165.1:0-4519 GCF_982684285.1 Salinicola sp.
CCCTCGAGACCGCGTCGGCCGCGCCCTGCTCCTTCGCGCGCGCCCACAGGCTGCGCCCGTCGCTGCGACGGTGGTGGGCGAAGGCCACGAGCTCGCTCAAGCTGGTCGGGCTGGAGGGGTGGTAGCATGCCTATCGCAACCAGCTTTCCGGTGGCATGCTGCAGCGAGTCGGGCTTGCGCGCGCGCTGGCCAACGACTCCAGCGTGCTGCTGATGGACGAGGCGTTCTCCGCACTCGATCCGCTGATCCGGCGTGACATGCAGCAGGAGTTGATCGAACTGCAGCACCGGATGAAGAAGACCACGATCTTCATCACCCACGATCTCGATGAAGCGCTCAACATCGGCGACCGCATCATCCTGCTCCGCGATGGCGAGATCGTGCAGATCGGGACGCCGGAGGAGGTTCTGACGCAGCCCGCGGACGATTACGTCGCGCGCTTCACCGAGGGGGTGGACCGTTCCCGGGTCGTCACGGCGCGCCGGGTAATGCGTCCGGTGCGTGCCACCGCCCGTCACGACGACGGCCCGCGGACCGTGCTGCGCAAGATGAGCGAAAATGCGCTGGACTCCATCTACGTCGTCGACCGCGAACGCAGGCTGCTGGGCATCGTCGAAGCCGATGGCGTCGACGAGGCGGCGAAGGCCGGCAAGGATTCGATACACGAGCTGCTGATCACGGACTTTCCCAGAATCGGGCCGGACGAACCGCTGGCGACGCTCTACCCCATGTTCCATGGCAAGAGCTATCCGGTGGCGGTCATCGATGACCAGCAGCGTCTGCTGGGTGTGGTCGTGAAGGGCGCCGTACTCGAACAACTGGCCCAGACGGGAGAACAATAATGGACTTCGACATTCCAAGGATTCCGCTGGGCGACTGGATCGAAAGCGGACTCGATTTTCTGACCACCGAGTTTTCCGGTGTCACCCGGGCGATATCGCGAGGGACGCAAAGCGGCATCAATTTGCTCAACGATGGATTGATGTGGTTGCCTGAGTGGGCGCTGATCGCCCTGGTCGTGCTGCTGTGCTGGAAAGTCAGCGGCCGACGCCTGGCCCTTGGGGGCCTGATCGGCCTGGCGCTGATCTGGAATCTAGGCCTGTGGAATCCGATGATCCAGACCCTGACGCTGGTGGTCATCGCCACACTGGTCGCGATCGTGATCGCGTTGCCGCTGGGCATCCTGGCAGCGGTATCCGACCGCTTCTACCGGGTGATCATGCCGATACTCGATTTCATGCAGACGATGCCGGCGTTCGTCTACCTGATCCCGGCGATCCCGTTCTTCGGCATCGGTTCGGTTTCCGGCATCTTCGCCACCGTGATCTTCTCGATGCCGCCTGCCATCCGGTTCACCACGCTGGGTATTCGGCAGGTACCGAAGGACCTGATCGAGGCAGCGGACGCCTACGGCTCGACGCGCAGCCAGAAACTGATCAAGGTCCAGTTGCCGCTGTCGTTGCCGACGCTGATGGGCGGGATCAACCAGACCATCATGCTGGCGCTGTCGATGGTCGTCATCGCCGCGATGATCGGCGCCAACGGTCTTGGCAGCGAGGTCTGGCGGGCCATTCAGCGTCTGCGGCCCGGCGAGGGGTTCGAAGCCGGCATCGCGGTGGTCATCATGGCGATGCTGCTCGACCGGCTGACGCAGTCCCTCAGCGGGGGCAAGAAGACGAAGTGAGCAGGGTAGAGCCTGATGTCGTCGAGCCACTCGTCGACAGCAGGACTCGCGGTACATAAACCACAAGAAGGGGAAAGTCGATGACACGCAATGCAATGTCACAAGCCGTTCGCTATGGCGCCTTGATGATGGCCGCCGGCCTCAGCATGAGCGCCGGTGTCGCCCAGGCGCAGGACAGCAAAGGCACGGTCAAGCTGGCCTACGTCGAGTGGGCATCCACGGTAGCGTCTACCAATGTCGTTCGTGCCGTGCTCGAGGAGCAGGGCTACGACGTCGAAATGGACTCGCTGGGCGCCGCCGTGATGTGGCAGGCGGTGGGTACCGGTGACGCCGACGCGATTCTGTGTGCCTGGTTGCCCACCACCCACGGCGATTACTACAAGCAGGTCAAGGACGATGTCGAGGACCTGGGAGTCAACCTGGAAGGCACCAAGCTGGGTCTGGTCGTTCCCGAGTACACCTACGAGAAGGTCTCCTCGATCGCCGATCTCAACGACAACGCCGATCTGTTCGACGACAAGATCGTGGGGATCGACCCGGGCGCCGGCCTGATGGCGCAGACCGAGAATGCCATCGACGAATACGGCCTCGACAACCTGCAGCTGCAGTCGAGCAGCGGGCCCGCCATGACTTCCGCACTGGCCAGCGCCATCCAGAACAAGGAAGACATCGTGGTGACCGGGTGGACGCCGCACTGGATGTTCGCGCGCTGGGACCTCAAGTATCTCGACGATCCGAAGAAAGCCTACGGTGATGCCGAGCACATCGATACGGTCGTGCACAAGGGGTTGAAGGAGAGACTGCCTGGAGCCTACGCCATTCTGGATAATTTCCACTGGACGCCGGAGCAGATGGGCGAGGTCATGCTCATGAACCAGGAAGAGGGTTCGGATCCGTACGAGAATGCCAAGAAGTGGGTCGAGGAGAACCCCGATGTGGTCGCCGAATGGACTGACGGCACTGCCGAATAACGCCGTTCACCCTCGTTCATGACGAAGCGCCCGGTCATTTGACCGGGCGCTTTGCGTCGAGAAGCGCGAAAGTCCGCGTCAGAGGATCAGCCGATCGGACGGCTCAAGGCGCCAGCCGGGTGCGATGCCACTCCTGGGCGTGTTCGTCCCGACGGGTGTAGCGCACGCGGTCGTGCAATCGGCTGCGCTGGCCTTGCCAGAACTCCACCGCGAGAGGCACCAGAAGATAACCGCCCCAGTGCGGCGGTCGTTCGACCTCCTGATCCGAATAGACCTGTTCGAAACGCGACAGCCGTTCCTGCATCCAGTCGCGATTGGGAATCTCGACGCTCTGCTGGGAGACCCAGGCCGCCAGCTGGCTCTTGCGCGGCCGGCTGGCGAAGTAGTCGTCGGACTGGCGGGAGTCCACCTTGGCGACACTCCCTTCGATGCGAATCTGGCGCTGCAGCGTCGGCCACCAGAACACCACGGCGGCGTTGGGAACGTGGGCGAGTTCGTTGCCTTTCTGGCTCTGATAGTTGGTGTAGAAACGAAAGCCCGCCTGATCGAATCCCTTCAGCAGCACGATACGGGCGTGGGGGTGGCCCGCACTGTCGACCGTCGCCAGCGTCATGGCGTTGGCATCCAGCCCTTCGGTCTCGATCGCCTTCTCCAGCCAGCCCTCGAACAGGGGAAGCGGGGCGTCGGGCGTGTTCTCCGGCGCCAGGGCGGCACCTTCGTAGTCCCGTCGCATACCGGCGAGATCGCTCATCAGTTGTTCTCCATGCGAATGCGATGAATGGTAGCCATTGTAGCGCGCTCGGACGGTGTGATGGCCATCCATCTCTCAGTCATTAGCCTAGGGCCGGTGGACGTTTCAGCGGCGGCCGCGCCGAACGCCGACAGCTCCTGGTGCGGGACCGGGTCAACCCGCGTAGGCGTGAAGCGCCAGCACGACACCGCAGCAGCCCCAGCCGAGAACGGCATAGGGGAGATTCCAGCGCAGCATGTCGCGGACGGCAATCCGGTAGCGCACGCAGATCGCCAGGTTGCTGCCGGAGAGCGGGCTGCTGCCGGTTCCCAGTGCCCAGCACATGAGAAACAGCATGCCGAGCAGGGTCGGATCGGGATGGAGCGGCGCGATCAATGGTGCCAGCGTGGCGATACCGATCAATGGATGAATGCCGGTGAAGGAGACGACCACGATGGCACCAAGGGCGAACCACGCTTGCCAATGGCCGAAGTGACCGATTGGCAGGTCGAGCCCGCCCGGCAGGCTTGCCAGCAGTGCCGCCAACCCCGTCGAGATGACGCCGGCCCCGAGAAACAGGGCGAACTGAGGCGCCAGGCTCTGCAGGCCCTGGGTGAACTGGTGGTGCATGCGCTCGCGCCGATTGTCGCGGGGCATGAGCAGAAAAGAGAAAAGGGGCGCGACGATGGCGATGATCAGCGGGATCGAGAGACCGGGCCAGAGCAGGTGCAGCCCGATCACCACGATCGCCAGCGTGCACGGCATCAGCAATGCACTTTTTTCGATGGGGTAACCGATGAATGGCGCGTTCAGCCGCCGGACGTCGAGCCAGTTGAGCAACAGCAGCGCCGCCGCCGCCAACAGACCCCAGGGCAGCAGGCTGAGGTAGTCGAGTCCTGGAGCATAGGTCAAGGCCACACCCATCGCGACGAAGAACGGCGACCAGGCAGCGGCGGCGGTGAATCCCCGGCCGACGATGAGCGCCTGCGACCGCGTCAGTTTTCCCTCGCGCTGCATGCGTTCGCCGAACAGGAACACCACGGAGAGATTGATGGCGGCGCCGAACAGATGCGCCCCCAGCATGGTGCCGAGCATGCTTCCCGGCTGCTGGTGATCGCTGCTGACTCTGGGTGT
>NZ_CEXLVS010000165.1:4529-9592 GCF_982684285.1 Salinicola sp.
GGCAGGAAGCTGACCCCGGCAAACATCATCAGCAGGCACTGGTTGATGGTCAGCGCGTTCAGCAGGGGATAGGGTGTGCCGCGCACCAGCGCTGCCGCCCACAGCAACGACCCGGCCACGAACAGCGTCCCCGCCTGACGCCGGGAGGCCCGGGGCAGGGTGCGGAACAGCCGCAACGTGGCCAGCCAGGCCAGTATCGCGGCCGGCCAGATCGGCCAGCCAAACAGGTTGCAGGCCACGCTGAGCGTCAGCATGGCCAGAATCAGGACGCTCGACGGCCTCATGCAGACGGTGAGTCGAGCCGACCGCGCAGGCGAACGTAACGATAGGCCGTGAAGGCCAGGGCGCCAGCTGCCAGGATCTCGGCGCCGACCAGCACCGAACCGCCGCCCTTGGTCACGATCATGATGCCCTGGACGACGTAGAGCACGCCCAGCGCCGTCAACCAGATGTGGCCCCGTCGGCGCTGCATCAGCAGTGTCGGCAGGAACAGCACCAGCGGCAGGATCCTCACCAGTAGCGCGGCGAACTGCGCGTGCTGCTGGACGTAGTGCCAGATGCCGCTGATCACCAGCAGCGCCAGCAGCGCCGAGTAGGCGATCCACACGCCGCGCCGGGCGGTGTCGAGGGCGCCGACATCACGCTGTCGGGAAGGGCGTTCGTTCATGGGCGCGCGTTCCGCATCGAGGCGAGTGCCAGGGCCAGCTCGGCAAGTCGTCGTCCCTGGGCGACCGCCAGCCTGCGCTCGTCGGCGTCGACTTCGCGATCGGCATTGGGGCCGGCCAGATGGCTGGTACCGTAGGGTGTCCCGCCACTCTGGGTACTCAACAGCGTCGTTTCGCTGTAGGGCACGCCGGCGTAGACCATGCCGTGGTGCAGCAACGGAATCAGCATGGTCAGCAGGGTACTCTCCTGGCCGCCGTGCAGGCTGGCCGTCGACGTGAACGCGGTGGCCGGCCGGTCGACGAGTGCCCCGTTCATCCAGAGCCCGCTGGTGGTGTCGAGGAAATACTTGAGCGGCGCGGCCATGTTGCCGAATCGGGTCGGACTGCCCAGCGCCAGGCCCGAACACTGGCGCAGGTCCGCCTCCTCGACGTAGATCGCCCCCTGGTCGGGAATCTCGGGGGCGGTGGCCTCGCAGACCGGCGAGACCGCTGGCACGGTACGCAGTCGCGCCTCGATGCCGGAGACGCTCTCGACGCCGCTGGCCAGCTGTTCAGCCAGGGTTCTCGTTGCCCCCTGGCGCGAGTAGTAGAGCACCAGCACGTAGGGCAGTGTCGGGCCGCTGGAGGCCGTATGATCGGTCATGACTTCTCCTCGAAGGGACGGACCTCGAAGGGCGGCTTGCTCTCAAGGCGTTGATTAGATCAGTTGCAGGACAGCCTGCGGCGGGCGCCCGATGACCGCATATTCGCCGTCATCCGCGATCGGTCTCTGCATCAGACGGGGATGCTCGACGATGGCGTCGATGATCTGTGCCTGAGTCGGGTCATCGATACCTCGTGCCCGCCACTCCGATTCGTCACGCCGCAGCATCTGATCGGCGTCGTCGCCCAGCCGCCTGGCGAGGCCTTCCAGCTGTGCACGGGTCAGCGGGTCATCGAGATAGCGGCGTTCGATGAACTCGATGCCTCGAGAGGCCAGAAGTGCCAGGGCTTCGCGTGATTTGGAGCAGCGCGGGTTGTGGTAGAGCGTGAGCGTTGACATCGGTACGGCAGAACCTTCTATGGCGGTGCGACGCATTTCGCGAGTGCCGCGCGGGGTATTGACGGCCGTCGATCGACGCGGGGCAGCGCAACGGTGTGGAGTCGGCATTGTAGCGGCTGATGGACCTGGGCCTCAATTGCCGCCGGCAAAGACACGCCCGCTCGGCTACTCCGGCAGACGCTTGTAGACCCAGGCCGTCGTGCCGTCCGCCAGCTTGACGCTCTCCCGCGTGTAGCGAACGCCCAGCCGCTCGTAGCGATCCAGCGCCCTGAGCGCGGCCGGGGTGACGGTCAGCACCTCGCCGCGTACCTCGCCATCCGGCTGCGGGCGTATGTCCAGGTCCTGTTTCCGATATCCCTTCAGCGTCGCCTCGCGTGTCTCGACCGGCGTGCCCATGATGATCCAGCGCAACCCGTCGTGGCGGAGTGTCCCGTAGACGAACACGTCCTGCTCGGCAATTCGCTCATCGATGATGGCGGTCTCGGCGGGGTGGTAGCCGTAGGGGCTCATGAAGGTGTACCAGAAGCCGCCGGCGGCGAGGAGCGCCGCGACAATCAGCAGAATCGACAGCCACTTGGCGAATCGTCGCATCATTGACAACCCTGCTCTGCGTGATGGAATTCGAGGAACATGGCTGTCAGCTTACCTTAAGACGCGGGTGTCGCACGCAGGCACGGTTGCGAAGACGTCATTGAGGAGGATCCTGAACCGCGTGCTAGCATTCGAAGTCGAAGCGTCAACGATGTCAGCGACGGAGGAGCGCCATCATGAGTCACGCTGCCAACGACTTCCAGGCATTCCGCGAGGCCTTGGGTACCGATGTACAGCCACTCAGCAAGGGGCGGGACAAGGCCGCGGTCACCAGGCCCCAGACGCCACCCTCCGATGCCCAGCTCGCGCGTCGCGAGAGTGCCCAGCAGGCCCGCGACGACGAACGGGACTTCCTGTCCGACCAGTTCGTCGACCTGGTCGGTGCGCACGATCCGATCGAGTTTCGTCGCGACGGCATCCAGATCGGCGTGCTCGAGCGGTTGCGCCATGGCGGCTATCCCGCCGAGGCGCGACTGCACATCATGCGCATGCCGGTCATCGAATGTCGCCGCGCCGTGTTCGGCTTTCTCCGCGATGCCTACGAACACGATCTGCGCACTGTTCTCGTCGTCCACGGTCGCTCCCGCGAGGACGACGGCCACCCCAACATCGTGCGCTCCTATCTCGGCCACTGGCTCCGGCAGTTCGAGCAGGTTCAGGCCTTCAGCTCCGCGCCGGCGCAACAAGGGGGGATCGGGGCGACTTTCGTGATGTTGCGCAAATCGGAGCGAGCCAGATCGCGCAATCGGGAACGTCAGCAGAAGCGCCGGGGCTGACGCCAACGCGGGCCCCGGCTGCCGCCGGGGTCGCTGGCTCGATTCCCGGAGAGGGTCAGCGCTCCCGAAGGCGACGGGCGAACAGCGGCTCGTTCAGGTCCACGGCGGGCTGATAGCTGACGCTGAAGGCGGTGAGCGCCTTGAGGGCCGACTCGAGTTCCTGATCCTCACGCAGCGCCAGGGCGTCGAAGCCGCAGCGCGTCATGTAGTAGAGCTGATCGATCAGCACGTCGCCGATGGCACGCACCTCTCCGGCATAACCGAAGCGTTCCCGCAGCAATCGTGCCAGCGTGTAGCCGCGGCCATCGGTGAACGCGGGGAAGTCGATCGCCACCAACGCGGCTTTCTCCAGCGCCGCCGCCAGTTCCGGCGTCAACTCGGTGTCGCTCGGCAGCCAGGGCGCCAGATCGTCTCGATCCGCATGCCGTTGCCACAGGGCGAGCGGCACGATGGCGGGACGGCTCTCCGGCAGGTTTTCCGCATCGCGGGAGAGCACCCAGGTATCGGTGACCGGTTTGCCGAGCTTGATCAGCGCACTCGTGGCGGCGACGGTCTCCGGCGCCTCTTGAAGTTCCTGTTCAGGCTGCATAGACCCGCTCCTTGAAAGCCTGGTGACCGACACGGCGATAGGTATCGAGGAAACGCTCTTCGTCCAGGCGCTTCTCGACGTAGACCTGCAGAACCTTGTCGATGACGTCCGGGACATCCTCGCGATAGAAGGAGGGGCCCAGAATCTTGCCCAACGACACGTCGTCGTCGGCATTGCCGCCCAGCGAGATCTGATAATACTCCTCGCCTTTCTTGTCGACGCCGAGGATGCCGATATTGCCGACATGGTGATGCCCGCAGGCGTTCATGCAGCCGGAAATATTGAGATCGATCGGACCCAGGTCATACAGGAAATCGAGGTCCTCGAAGCGCTCCTGAATCGCCTGGGCGATCGGGATCGAGACCGCGTTGGCCAGCGAGCAGAAATCACCGCCCGGGCAGCAGATGATGTCGTTCAAGGTGCCCACCGTGGGGTTGGCCATGCCCAGGGCGTCGAGCTGCTGCCACAGCGCCTCGATCTCGTCGACGGGCACGTCCGACAGCACCAGGTTCTGCTCGTGGGTGACCCGCAGCTCACCGAAGCCGAAGGTCTCCGCCAGATCCGCCACCGCATCCATCTGATCCGCGGTGATATCGCCCGGAGCCGCCTCGCGACGTTTCAACGACAGCGTGACCGCCTTGTAGCCCGGTACCTTGTGATCCATGACGTTGTTGGTCACGAAGCGGGCGAAGGCTCGGTTGTTCTGCCGCAGCTGTTCATAGGCAGCGATCGCCGACTCGGCGACCGGACGACGCGCCGGCTCGGGAAAGTGCGTCCTGGCTTCGTCCACCGCCCCCTCGTTCAAGGTCTGCGGGCCATCCTTGAGATGGGCCCACTCTGCCTCGACGCGACGGGCGAACTCTTCGACGCCCAGCGCCTTGACCAGAATCTTGATCCGCGCCTTGAACTTGTTGTCGCGACGGCCGAACTGGTTGTAGACGCGGACGATGGCTTCGAGATAGGTCAGCAGGTGCTGCCAGGGCAGATCCGCACGTACCACCTCGCCGATCATCGGCGTACGCCCCATGCCGCCGCCCGCGAGCACGCGGAAGCGCAGCTCGCCGGCGTCGTTCAAAAACAGTCGCAGGCCGATGTCATGAACATGAATCGCGGCGCGATCCTCGGTGGCACCGGTGACCGCGATCTTGAACTTGCGCGGCAGATAGGCGAATTCCGGATGCAGGGTGGACCACTGGCGAATCAGCTCGCACCAGGGGCGCGGATCGACCACTTCATCCTTGGCGATGCCCGCGAACTGATCGCTGGTGGTGTTGCGAATGCAGTTGCCGCTGGTCTGGATGGCGTGCATCTGGACCTTGGCCAGGTCCGCCAGGATATCGGGCACGTCCTCCTGCGCCGGCCAGTTGAGCTGCAGATTCTGGCGGGTAGTGAAGTGGCCG
>NZ_CEXLVS010000166.1:0-9557 GCF_982684285.1 Salinicola sp.
CCTCAATCGGTAATCACCATCCATGCGCCAATTGGCGGGGCGATTCAACGCCTCGAGGTGCGTGAAGGGATGGCGCTGAAGGAAGGCGCCACGCTGGCCGCTCTCAACGGGCTGGATACCGTCTGGCTCGAAGCGGCCGTCCCCGAGGATCAGGCCAAGCAGGTCCATGTCGGCCAGCGCGTCACGGCCCGTCTCACCGCTTATCCCGGCGAGGCGTTCGAGGGCCAGGTGATCGCAATACTGCCCCAAAACGACCCGACCAGCCGCACGTTGCAGGTGCGCATCGCACTGCCCAATTCGGATCTGCGCTTAAGACCCGGCATGTTCGCCCGCGTCCAGCTTGAAAGCACCAAAGAGAACGTGCTGACCGTCCCCAGCGCAGCCGTGCTGCACGGTGATCAGCAGGATTATGTCCTCATCGCCAACGGTGACGGCGGCTTCACTCCAACGGTGGTCACGCTGGGGACGCAATCCGGCCAGCAGACCGTGGTGCGCGATGGGCTGCAGGAAGGTCAGCGCATTGTGGCGTCGGGCCAGTTCCTGATCGATTCGGAAGCCAGCCTGGCCGGTGCCCTCGATCGTCTTGGGAATACCCGAAACAAGGGGCGCATGGATATGAGCGCCATGGACGTAGGTACCAAGGCCGGTACGAAAGCTGACGATACGGCCACCCCGATCGAGGGACGCGGCAAGGTCGAAGACATCTCCGCCACTCAGATAACGCTCTCCCACCAGCCCATCCCGGCACTGGACTGGCCAGCGATGACGATGGCCTTCGGGCTTGCCGATCCGGTTTCGGCCGACGGTCTTGAGATAGGCGACACCATTACCTTCACCGTGCGTGAAAGCGATTCCGGTTATGCAGTCGAGAATCTGCAGAAAAGCACCGCGCAGCAAAGCGGAGGTGTGCAATGATCGCACGCGTGATTCGCTGGTCGAGCGGCAATCGCTTTCTGGTGCTGCTGGCGACACTGTTCATCGCCGCGGCCGGCGTGGTCTCGGTCAAAAATATGCCGCTCGATGCGCTGCCCGACCTGTCCGACGTTCAGGTCATCGTACGCACGCCCTATCCCGGCCAGGCGCCGCAGCTGGTCGAGGAGCAGGTCACCTACCCGCTCTCGACCATGATGCTCTCGGTGCCCGGGGTCAAGACGGTACGCGGCTACTCGTTTTTCGGCGACTCCTATGTCTACGTGCTGTTCGACGACGACACCGATCTGTACTGGGCGCGCTCTCGGGTGCTCGAGTATCTGAGCCAAGCGCAGGGCCAGCTGCCACAGGGTGTCACGCCGGAGCTTGGTCCCGATGCCACCGGGGTCGGCTGGCTCTATGAGTACGCGCTGGTCGATCGCAGCGGTCAGCATGACCTGGCCCAGTTGCGCAGTCTGCAGGACTGGTTTTTGAAATATGAACTGAAAAGTCTGCCCGGCGTGGCCGAGGTTGCCACGATTGGCGGCATGGTCAAGCAGTACCAGGTGGTGCTCGACCCGGTGAAGCTGGCGGCCTACAACGTCCCGCAAGCCAGTGTGATCAAGGCAATCCAGAACGCCAATCAGGAAACCGGCGGCTCGGTGCTCGAACTCGCCGAGGCCGAATACATGGTACGCGCGTCCGGCTACTTGAAGTCGCTGGAGGACTTCCGCCATATTCCGCTGAAAACCAGCGCCGCAGGCGTGCCGGTCACGCTGGGCGACGTGGCGACGATTCAGCTTGGCCCCGAGAGTCGCCGCGGTGTCGCCGAGCTCAACGGCGAAGGCGAAGTGGTGGGCGGCGTGATCGTAGGACGCTCCGGCGGAAATGCCCGCGCGACGATCGCCGCGGCCAAGGCCAGGCTGGCAACGCTGAAGGCGAGCCTGCCCGACGGCGTCGAGATCGTGCCCACCTATGACCGCAGCCAGCTGATCGATCGCGCCGTCGGCAACCTGAGCGACAAGCTGATCGAGGAGTTTATCGTCGTCGCGTTGGTCTGCGTGGTGTTTCTCTGGCATCTGCGCTCGGCCTTCGTCGCGATCCTGTCGCTGCCGCTGGGCCTGTTGGTCGCCTTCATGATCATGCAGTGGCAGGGCATCAACGCCAATATCATGTCGCTGGGCGGGCTTGCTATTGCCATCGGCGCGATGGTCGATGCCGCCGTGGTGATGATCGAGAACGCCCACAAGAAGCTGGAGGCCTGGCATCACGAGCATCCCGGCCTTGAACTGAAGGGCGAGGCGCGCTGGCAGGTGATTGGCGATGCCGCCGCCGAAGTGGGACCGGCGCTGTTTTTCAGCCTGCTGATCATCACCTTGTCGTTCATCCCCGTATTTACGCTCGAAGCGCAGGCCGGCCGGTTGTTCGCGCCGCTGGCGTTCACCAAGACCTACGCCATGGCCGGCGCGGCGGGTCTTTCGATCACCTTGATCCCGATATTGATGGGCTACTGGATTCGCGGCCGAATTCCCGACGAGCGTCGCAATCCGCTCAATCGATTATTGATCCGGCTATACCGCCCGCTGCTCAACGCCGCGCTGTACCGCCCCAAAACCACGCTGTTCATGGCGCTGATACTACTGGCGAGCGCGGCCTGGCCGGCCACCCGGCTGGGCGGTGAGTTCATGCCGCCGCTGGACGAGGGTGATCTGCTCTATATGCCCTCCGCCCTGCCGGGGCTGTCGGTGGGCAAGGCATCGCAGTTGCTGCAGCAGACCGATCGGCTGATCAAGACCGTGCCCGAGGTGGAGAGCGTATTCGGCAAGGCCGGCCGCGCTGAGACCGCCACCGATCCGGCGCCGCTGACCATGTTCGAGACGACGATCCAGTTCAAGCCGCGCGATCAATGGCGCCCCGGGATGACGCCCGACAAGCTGGTCGAGGAACTCGATCGCGTCGTGCAGGTGCCGGGGCTGACCAATGTGTGGGTGCCGCCGATTCGCAACCGCATCGACATGCTCGCCACCGGCATCAAGAGTCCGATCGGTATCAAGGTGTCGGGCACCGATCTCAGCGACCTTGACCGTGTCGCCCAGCAGATCGAGCAGGCGGCCAAGGACGTGCCCGGCGTGACCTCGGCGCTGGCCGAGCGCCTCAAGGGCGGACGCTACGTCGATATCAATATCGACCGCGCGGCGGCGGCGCGTTACGGACTTAACATCGGTGATGTGCAGGCGATCGTTTCCTCGGCGATCGGTGGCAAGAACATCGGCGAGACGGTCGAAGGGCTCGCCCGCTATCCGATCAACGTGCGCTACCCGCGTGCCATTCGGGATTCGCTTGAAGAAATCCGCCAGCTGCCGATCCTGACCGCCAGCGGCGAGCAGATCACGCTGGGCAGCGTGGCGGATATCACCATGAGTGAAGGCCCACCGATGCTCAAGAGCGAGAATGCACGTCTGACCACGCTGGTCTATGTCGACGTGCGCAATCGCGACCTCGCCTCGGTCGTCGCCGATCTGCAAAAGGCGGTCAACCAGCATGTCAAACTCGTGCCCGGCGTGTCGATCGCCTACTCGGGCCAGTTCGAGTACATGCAACGCGCCAACGCGCGGTTGAAGCTCGTCGTACCGGCGACGCTATTGATCATCTTCGTGCTGTTCTATCTGACGTTTCGCAGTATCGGTGAGGCGATGCTGTTGATGGGCACGCTGCCCTTTGCGCTGGTCGGCGGCGTATGGCTGCTCTACCTGCTCGGCTACAACATGTCGGTCGCCACCGGCGTGGGCTTCATCGCGCTGGCCGGCGTTTCGGCCGAGTTCAGCGTGGTGATGCTGCTGTATCTCAAGCAGGCGATCGAGCGGCACCGCACGGTGGCCGGGACCATCAAGCCGCAGGCACTCGATGCGGCCATTCAGGAAGGCGCAGTGCTGCGTGTACGGCCCAAGGCAATGACCGTGGCGGTCATTCTCGCCGGCCTGATCCCGATCATGGTCGGCAGCGGTACCGGCTCGGAAGTCATGAGCCGCATCGCCGCGCCGATGGTCGGCGGCATGGTCACGGCGCCGTTCGTGTCGATGCTGCTGGTTCCCATCGTATATCGCCTGATGTGCGCCCCGCGTCGTCGACGCATGATCCCGTCTAGTAAGACCCTGAACTGAATCAAGGAGAGAAACATGAAAAAAGTTATCCGCCCGCTGCTAACCGCCACAACGCTGGCGCTGGCCACTCTGACACTGCCCGCCGTGGCATCTGAGAGGGACACCAACGATGCCATGCAGGGCATGGACATGAAGGCTTCGTCCGAGCAGGCCGTTTCCGAAAAGGCGCAAACCGCTCGGGCCACTGGCGTGGTCAAGGCCATCGACCCGCAAGCCCAAAAGATCGTTCTGGCCCACGGCCCAATCGAGGCGCTCAACTGGCCGGCGATGCAGATGGCATTCAAGGTGGCGGATCCAGCGCTGCTGAAAGGCATCAAGGTTAGCGACGAGGTGCGCTTCGAGCTACAGGGCGCCAATCATGTCGTGGCAGTGCTGGAGAAAACTGAAGGCTAGCTTTAGGACTAGACATTTTAATGTCTAGTCCTTGACCTTGAAGTCAACTTTAAAGTTATCGTTTGAAGTGTTGTAGCATTTCAATCATGTTAGGAGGACGACATCATGGCATTACAGCTTGGAGATACTGCCCCCGATTTTTCAGTCGACTCGACGGAGGGCACGATCAGTTTTCATCAATGGCTAGGCGATAGCTGGGCCGTGTTATTTTCGCATCCGGCCGATTACACACCAGTCTGCACCACGGAGCTAGGCGCTTTCGCCAAGCGCAAGAGCGAGTTCGATAAACGTGGCGTTAAGCTGCTGGGGGTCTCGGTCGATCCACTCGAGTCTCATAACGGTTGGGCCGAGGATATCGAGACGACTCAAGACGCAAAGCTTAACTATCCTCTGCTGGCCGATGACGAGCAGACGGTAGCCAACCTGTACGGAATGATTCATCCGAAAGCCGATCCCAAGGTCACCGTGCGGACCGTGTTCATTATCGACCCCGACAAGAAGATCCGACTCACTCTGACCTACCCGCCCAGCACAGGGCGGAACGTGGACGAGATTCTTCGCGGCATTGATTCGCTCCAGTTGACCAGCAAGCACAAGGTCGCCACGCCCGTCGACTGGCAGAACGGTGACGACGTCATCATTGCACCGTCGCTGTCGGACGAAGAGGCCAAAGAACGTTTCCCAGAGGGGTGGGAGACCAAGACGCCGTATCTGCGTGTGACCCGCCAGCCCGACTGAGCGTCAACGCTACTAGAAAGTATTCATTCAACATTTATTCTAAAGGATACAAACATGCGTCAAGTAAACAAACTGATGGCTACTGGCATCGCATTGGCAGGCCTCGCCTCAGCCTCGATGGCATTCGCCTCCACTGCAGACAACGACCGTACAGATCAGTCCGCTGCGAGTAGCGCAGATCGTGGACAGATGATGCAGGGCGGCGGCATGATGCCGCAAATGCAAGAGATGATGGCGAAGTGCAACCGTATGATGATGGAGCACACCAAGAGCGATCAGAGTCGTTGATACAGGAGTAAAGTACTGGCTAGCCAGCTTCAGCACAGTAGAAGCTGGCTAGCAGGGAAAGGCCCAATGGAGTTAAGTTACTGTTAATGGCGGTACAAGTTGATAAACACAGCGCTACAGCGACCAATTGAATTGAAAAAGCCAAGAGAGTGAAATATGAATTGCTGTAATAAGCTGTTAGAAAGCTCAACGGATACCTCAGGTTTTAAAAGGTTTCCAACTGGCTCGAACCATTGGTGGCTGATGGTGATCATAGCAGTGGTAATAAGCCTCGCTATGGGTTGGAATTAGCTGATTCTATTCGGTGTTGCTCCTATTCTGGTGAGCCTCTTGCCTTGTCTCGTCATGTGCGGATTAGGATTATGCATGATGGAATGTAAGAATAAAAAGAGAACGCCACAGTGCAGGAAGATACCGCTAAATATGGGGCAATACAGAGCATTCCCGGATAACGGATTCTGCGTCCTGATACTGTAAAAGATGACAATGTTTGCGGCAGTAGCCATGGCACTATCGTCGGTGAGTGTGATTGGCGATGCTCTACGACTGCGCGCGGTTCGATTAATCACCTGACGCAGTGCAAAGATCAGCCTTTGCAAATTGGCGGGTTAAGGTAGTTGACTCAGCGCTACTGAAAACCAGCAAAACATCAGCCGAATTCATTCTCTATATTTATAATGAGGATCGTCATGCGTTTGACAAAAATTTTAATTATATTGAGCTCTTTGGTAGTCGGTTTCACCTCAGGTACCGTATCGTTTGCTGCCCAACGCGATACGCAAGCAGACCTACCACAACGAACCGTTTCATATCGCCAGCTTAGCGTTACCGAACGCAGTAACTGCTGTAGTGCTACTACGCCAAGCGACGGAGCAGAGCACCAGAGAGAGCCAAGGGCTCAGTATTTCGGAGTAAGAATTATCCAGTCGTTTCCATACATACGATCCAGCTACGTTTACCATTTATAGGATAAAGTTCGATTGGAATGCTTATCTACTATTTAGCAGTAGAAAACCTTTTCGGGTGATGCGATGAAGCGGGGAAGGTACCATCCAGTCTATACGAAACCAAAGTGCTGCCCAATCAACAAGATATGGATATTAAGCAAATAAATTTTACCAATGCTTGATCAAGTTGCATGCAATGACTATACCTTAAAAGCTGTTCAGTGCAGCAGAAAACATTAGCCATTGCAATTAACGTGCGGAAGGTAAGGCCGCTAAGGAGTCGAGATGGATTTCGGAAAATACAAATCCTGTATAGAAGCTTGCAACGTATGCGCCACCTACTGTGATGCGTGCGCAGTCGCTTGCCTGAAGGAAGATGATGTCAAAATGATGGCAGAGTGCATTCGCCTAGATATGCAGTGTGCACAGATTTGCCGTCTGGCTACTTCCTTGATGGCACAGGGTAGCGAATATGCTAGCGAAGTTTGCAGGATTTGTGCAGATATCTGTAAGCAATGCGGCGACGAGTGCGCCAAGCATGACACTGAGCACTGCCAGGAATGTGCCAAGGCATGTCATCGCTGTGCTGAAGAATGCGCTGCTATGGCGTGAAGCTGCTATGGCGTGAAGAATCTGCTATGGCATGAAGAAGAAGGCCGACAGCGAGGTTCGCGTCATTTTATCGAGGCGTAACGAAATGCTCTGTAACTTGGACTCGATTTGCCGGGTCCGAGTCGCGTTTGGGCTGGGCATTTTATGGATGATAGCTACGATCATTTAGAGAATCGTCTCGGATAATTCAGCTTGAATTCAGAAAATCAGGCTAGTGTTTAGGAAGCTGTTTTCCTGGGTTTCCATGTTGGGAAGCTATTGGTATCAACCGGATTTTCGGATGTTTCGCATGGTCAGGGTGGCCTTTGTTTGTGCAGCAATGCGAGGACGCACATGGCATTAACGACACTCTTTGTCATTCTCATATTCAGCCTGGGCGCTGGAATACTGATGCAATGGCTGCCTATGCGCCACCAGCCTAGATCCCCGTGGTCTCAGCGGGCGCCGTTTCTGGGCGGTGGTACACCTGATAGTCATGCCTGGAGCCGCTACCACATCCGCTATTACCCCATGACACTGCTGTTGATCGCCTTCGAGATGGAGATGATGTTCATGTATCCGTGGGCGGTGGTCTTCGTCGAGAAGGGCATGAAGGCGATGATGGAGATGGGCATGTTCCTGGCCATCCTGTCGGTGGGTATCGTTTATGCCTGGCGTGAGGGGGTGTTCAAGTGGCAGTGAATTGGTTACGCAATCTTGCCTCGCGCAGAAGTGTTCCCGTATTCCCTGTGTTAGGTGTGCAGGGGGATAAGGCACTACGGCATCTAACATTGTCGCCAGACATCGAACTGGTTGACTCGCCGCGCCATGCCTGTGTGCTGCTGGTGGCGGGAGAGATTCCAGCCGATCGGTTCGAGCCCTTGCGTCGCGTGCATGATCAATTGCCGTATCCCTTCACGACGTTATGGTTTCGTTGCGAACCGTGGCCTCACCTTGAAAACGTGACTCGTATTGAGGATCTCGATGTTTTGCCGGCAGCTCTGGTCACGGCATATCGCGAACTGATGGAAGGCCGCCGCGAAAGCTCTTCCAGAATCTTGTTGGATAAGCCGCCCAACCCCTGGGAGGGCGAGGGCGATTTCGGGCAGGGGGGCGAAGGCATGATGGGTGGCGTACCCTATGGGCGGCCCATGGCGATGAATATGGAGGATGACGTCCGCGACGGGCTGACGCTGGATTCGCTGACATTCCGGCTGGGACCGTTCTTCTTCGCATTTCCGCCGGGCATGGCGGCAGAAATCACATTGCAGGGCGACCTTGTTCAGACTTGGAAGACTCAGCATTCGCCGTATCCACAGAGCTTGGATCCGATATTTTTCACCGCTCGTAAGCGGCCGGTTCCCATCGCCGAGCTCGAGCTTGCCCGGGCCCGCCATCATCTACACCGTTTATACCTTGGCCTGCATCTTGCCGGGTTGGAAAGTGCCAGTCTGAGCGCCTTGCGCTTGGCGCAGAATCTGTCGACGACAAGCACGCTGGACGGACTGCGTCGTTATCTATCGCGTAGCGGCTTCTTTCGTCTGGCGGCGATTCAAGGGGGCGCGCTCGATTCCGAGCAGGCTCGCAGAATCGGTGGTTCAGCTGCTCGGGCTGCCGGACTGGATGAGGATCTGCGCTCAGAGGATGCCGGCTATCGACGGCTGGGGTTCTCACCTGTGTGCCAGGCCAGTGGGGATACTCGTGCTCGCTGGCGGCAGGTTCTTGTAGAAATCGATCAGTCGCTCCACCTGGCTCGACAGGCCGAGCGGGATGATGTGACTACGAGTGAGGTAGATCGCATCGAGACTCCGCGCGGTCCTTGGTTCCAGCAGCGACCCGAGGATGCAAGTGCACTCATCGACGAGATATTACCGGGCCAGGAGTGGGGCGATGCGCTGGCTGCCATCGCCAGCTTGGACGTGGCAGCAGTCGCTGAAGCACCGCTCGACACGCAAACGACCGGCGAGTCTCGGATAACGGAACTTTCGGACGATGAAGGGGGCCCTGCATGATCGTCGAGGAGCTGGTCCTGCCGGTGCTCATGGTGTTTTTCATGCTAATCGTAGGCGCTTATACGGTCGCAGTTCTCGATCGTCTGATCGCCGGGGCACTCGGCACGTCTCAGGCCGGCAGTGTCTGGCTTGCCCCCGTGGCGCGAGGGGCCTGGTTGATGACCCAACATGCCAATGCCACCGAAGCCCCGGACCGGCGGGCTTGGCGACTGGCTCCGGCGCTTTATCTTTCTTTGGCCGCCATCGGGCTGGCCGTCGTGCCATGGTCGGGGTCGCTGGTCGCTACTGACCTGGCCACCAGCGTGGTGCTGTGGGGCAGCGTGGAAGCACTGGCGACTGTCGTCATCTTCCTGCATGGCTGGTCGGCCAATGCGCTATTCGCTTTGATCGGCGGCTACCGTTATGTGGCACTAGGGCTTTCCTACATTCTGATCAGCATGTTCGTGCTGATCGGCGTGGCATTGCCGGCCGAGTCGCTGCAGTTCACCCAGGTAGTCGCCTCGCAAGGAGAGCTATGG
>NZ_CEXLVS010000167.1:0-9524 GCF_982684285.1 Salinicola sp.
GCGATACCGTGGGCCTGCCCGGCGCCACCGCGCGCTTCCTGCCCCAATGGCAGCCCCCCGGCGTGGTGCTCGACGCCACTCATCCCGACGCGTATGACTCCCCGAATCCGGAGTCTCGCGCCGCGCCCCGCAATCACAACAACGTCGCCATGGCGCTGGAGATCATCGAGCGCCTAGGCCCTTCTCGGGCCTGGCTGACCCATATCAGTCACGAGCTGGATGCCGACTTCATGGCGACTTCCCGAATCCTGCCGGCAGGCGTCGAGATGGCTTGTGACAACCTGGAGATTCCGTTCTGAACGCAGGTTCAAGGAGCGCTACCACCGCCAGCCAGCGTTCGATAGTGCGAGCCGCCGCCGCCGAGCTGCGATTCCACCAGGGCCAGATGGTCGAAACGCCAGCGGATCGGGGTGGACAGCCGTGAAACCGTGGCCGCGTGGTCGGCCTGGCGAACCAGGCTGACGTGCGGGGTGAATTCACGTTGCGGTGAGGTAAAACCGTGACGGCCCAGCGCCCGCCAGAGTTCGGCGTTGAGCGTCGTGAGTTCGGCATTGGGTGTCCGGCTGCCGGCCCAGACGATGCGGGGCTGGGGGAAATGGCCGAGTCGATCCAGCGTCCACTCGCCGTCTAGCGTCGGCCACGCTCGGGTCAGATCGACGAGCGCCTCCAGCCGCGAGGCATCGACGCCGCCCAGAAACGCCAGCGTGATATGCATGTTCTCCGCCGGCAGCGGATAACCGCCGCATTGCGGTGCCAGGCGTTCAGCTTCCGCAGCGAGAGCCCGACGACTGGCGTCGTCGGGCCACAGGGCGAAGAAGAGTCGGCGCGGAACGGTCACGATGTCGGCTCCCGGTGGCGTTGCCAGCAGGGTGACGCATCAGCCCTTCCTTGCCAACGGGTTGGCGGCTCCCGGTCAGGCAGGATCGCTGTGCGGCCGGTGATCCTCGCCTTCCATCGTCGAGCCGTGATCCTGGCTGAGCGGACCGGCCAGCTTGCGCAGCGCCACGTAGAAGACCGGCGTCAGGAACAGGCCGAACAGGGTCACGCCGAGCATCCCGGCGAACACCGCGATGCCCAGGGCCTGGCGTACTTCGGCGCCGGCGCCATGGCCCAGCGCCAGCGGTATCACCGCGGCGGTGAAGGTGATCGAGGTCATGATGATCGGGCGCAGTCGCAGGCGGCAGGCCTCCAGCGCCGCCTCCACCACGCTGCGACCCTGGAACTCGAGCTCGCGGGCGAATTCGACGATCAGGATGGCGTTCTTGCAGGCCAGCCCGATCAGCACCACCAGCCCCACCTGGACGAAGACGTTGGTATCGCCGCCGGAGATCCTGACGCCGACCAGCGCCGACAGCAGACACATCGGCACGATCAGGATCACCGCCAGCGGCAACGTCCAGCTCTCGTAGAGCGCGGCCAGCACCAGGAACACCAGCAGCACCGCCAGCGGGAACACCACCAGCGCGGCATTGCCCTGGGTGAACTGCTGATAGCTGAGGTCGGTCCATTCGAAGTCGATGCCATCCGGCAATACCCGCTCGCCGATATCGGACAGAACGCTCATCGCCTGGGGCGAGGAGAGCACCCGGGGATCGGCTTCGCCGGCCAGGTCCGCCGCCGGGTAGCCGTTGAAGCGCAGCACCGGATCGGGGCCGAAGCTCTGGTGGATATCGATCATCGAGCCGATCGGCACCATCTCGCCCTGGGCGTTGCGGGTGCGCAGCCGGGCGATATCCTCGACGCTGTCGCGATAGGGGGCGTCGGCCTGGGCGATGACCTGCCAGGTACGGCCGAAATTGTTGAAATCGTTGACGTAAGTGGAGCCAAGATAGGTCTGCAGGGTATCGAACAGGTCGCTCACCGCCACGCCCTGGGTCTTCGCCTTGAGTCGGTCCACCTCGGCGTCGAGCTGGGGCACGTTGGCCTGGTAGCTGGTGATCGGATAGCTCATCCCCGGCGTCTGCACCACCGCGCCCTGGAAGGCGGTCACCGCCTCCTGCAGCGGGCCGTAGCCGAGGCCGCCGCGATCCTCGATGAACAGCTGATAGCCGGAGCCGTTGCCGAGACCCAGGATCGGCGGCGGCATGAACGAGAACGCGATGCCATCCTTGAGACCGCTGATCTTGCCGGCGATCTCGGCGTTGATCTCCGCCGCGGTGCGGGTGCGCTGATCGAAGGGCTTCAGGGTCAAAAACGCCAGCCCGGTGTTGGCGGTGTTGGTGAACTGCAGCGCGTTGAGACCGGGGAACGAGATGGCGTGTTCGACGCCTTCGGTCTCCATGGCGATATCCACCACCTGGCGCAGCAGGTCATCGGTACGATCCAGAGAAGCGCCCTCCGGCAGCTTCACGCCGGCGATCAGGTACATCTTGTCCTGGACCGGGATGAACCCCGGCGGCACCAGCTTGAACAGATAGCCGGTAGTGCCGAGCAGGACCAGGTAGACCACGAATACCGCGCCACGCCGGCGCAGGCTGCCCGAGACCACGCCCTGGTAGCGATTGGAGCTGGCGTTGAAGAAGCGGTTGAACGGCCGGAACAGCCAGCCGAACAGGAAGTCGATCACCCGGGTCAGACGATCCCTGGGCGCGTCGTGGGGCTTGAGCAGCATCGCCGCCAGGGCCGGTGACAAGGTCAGCGAGTTGATCGTCGAGATCACCGTCGAAATGGCGATGGTCACCGCAAACTGACGGTAGAACTGGCCGGTCACCCCGGAGAGGAACGCCATCGGCACGAACACCGCGCACAGCACCAGGCCGATGGCGACGATCGGGCCGGAGACCTCGCGCATCGCTTGGTGGGCGGCGGCCCGCGGCGCCAGCCCCTGGCCGATGTTGCGCTCCACGTTCTCCACCACCACGATGGCGTCGTCGACGACGATGCCGATGGCGAGGACCAGCCCGAACAGGGTCAGGGTGTTGATCGAATATCCCAGCAGCAACAGCACCGCGAAGGTACCCACCACCGAGACCGGCACCGCCAGCAGCGGAATCAGCGAGGCGCGCCAGGTCTGCAGAAACAGCGTCACCACCAGCACCACCAGCAGTATCGCCTCCAGCAGGGTCTGGATCACCGAGCGGATCGAGTCGGTGACGAACAGGGTGGTGTCGTAGACGGTGCGATACTCCACCCCCGGCGGGAACTGGGTGGCCAGCTCGTCCATGGTCCGGATCACCTGGTCGCGGATCTGCAGGGCGTTGGCGCCGGGCGACTGGAAGATGCCGATCGCCACCGCATCCTTGCCGTCGAGGCTGGCGCGCAGGGTATAGTCGCCCGCGCCCATCTCGAGCCGAGCGACATCGCGAAGCCGCAGGACTTCGCCATCCTCGCCGACGTTGAGCACGATGTTGCCGAACTCCTGCTCGGTGGACAGGCGCCCCTTGGCGTTGATCAGGGTGAGGAAGTCGCTGTGGGGCATCGGCTCGGCGCCGATCTGACCGGCGGAGACCTGGACGTTCTGTTCGCGCATGGCGTTGACCACATCACCGGCGGTGAGACCGTGAGAGGCGATGCGGTCGGGGTCCAGCCAGGCGCGCATGGCGTAATCGCCGCCGCCGAACAGCTGTGCCTCGCCGACACCGGAAATCTTCGCCAACTGGTCGCGCACGTGCAGGCGCGCGTAGTTGCGCAGGTAGAGGGTGTCGTAGCTGTCATCCGGCGAGACCAGATGCACCACCATCAGGAAGGTGGGGGACTGCTTCTGGGTGGTCACGCCCTGTCGCCTCACCGCTTCCGGCAACCGCGCCAGCGCCTGGCTGACCCGGTTCTGGACGCGCACGGTGGCCTGTTCGGGATCCGTCCCGGGCTGGAAGGTGATGGTCATTTGCAAGACGCCATCGGAGCCGGCCACGGACTTGTAGTACATCATGTCCTCGACGCCGGTGATCGCCTCCTCCAGCGGCGTCGCCACGGTTTCCGCGATCTCCTTGGGGTTGGCACCCGGGTAGGTGGTGCGCACCAGCACCGAGGGCGGCACCACCTCCGGGTACTCGCCGATCGGCAGATTGGGGATGGAGATCACCCCCACCGCGAAGATGACGATGGAGAGCACCGCCGCGAAGATCGGCCGGTCGACGAAAAAGCGGGAAAAATTCATGACAGCAGGCTCCTGGGCGGCGGGGACGATGCCCGCCGCGTCTTGTCATTCAGAGGAGAGAAGGGCTTCAGGAAGCGTTGGGTGGATCGCCGTGCGGTGCCGCCTCAGGATCGAGTGGCAACAGCGTTGCCCACGCCCGCCTCGCGCATGGCGATCGGGTTGGGCGTGACCGGCATGCCGGGGGCGAACACCTTCTGGGTACCGTTGACGATCACTCGCTCACCGGCCTTCAGCCCGTCGCGGATCACCACCAGCTCTCCCACCTCGCGGCCGAGCTCCACCTGACGGGGCGTCACCGTGTTGTCGTCGCCGACCACGTAGACAAAGCGACGGTCCTGATTGGCGAGCACCGCCTTGCGGTTGATCAGCATCGCCTCGCTGAGGTTGGCGACGGGCATCTCCACCCGCGCGAACTGGCCGGGCCTGAAGGCGCCATCCGGGTTGGGCAGGACGGCGCGATAGCGCAGGGTGCCGGTGTCGGCGTTGATCTGGTTGTCGACGAAATCCAGCTGTCCCTGGTGGGGGAAGCCCGTCTCGCCGGTCAGGCCGATATGTAGCGTCATGGTCTCGCCCCGGGCCAGCAGCGTCTGCGCTCCCAGTGCTTCGGCTTCGTTGCTGTCGAAGTAGACGTACAAGGGATCCACCGACACCAGCGTGGTCAGCACCGACTGGTCGGCGCTGGCGAGATTGCCCTTGGTGACCATGGCTCGCCCGGTGCGACCCGTTACCGGCGCGGTGACCCGGGTGTACTGCAGTTCCAGTTCGGCACTGGTCAGCGCGGCCTCGGCCTCGGCTTCCTGCGCCCGGGCATTGAGCGCCGCCGCCTTGCGCTGGTCGTACTGCTCCCGGGAGATGGCCTGTCGGCCGATCAGGGTGTTGGCCCGGCCGGCTTCCACCTCGGCGAGTTGACGCTGGCTGCGTGCCTGCGCCAGTGATGCCTTGGCGGCCTGGACACGAGCCTCGTAGGGGCGGGGATCGATACGGAACAGCAGGTCGCCGGCCTCGACCAGCTCTCCTTCCTCGAAGGCCACCTCGTCGATATAGCCGCTCACCCGTGGCCGGACCTGCACGGTCTGCGGCGAGGCCACGCGGCCGGTAAAGGTCTCCCGCAGGGTGACCGGTTCCACCAGCACCGCTGCCACGTCGACTTCCGGCGGCGGCGGCGCACTGGCGGAGTCTGCCTCGCCATGGGCATCGCAGCCGGCCAGCAGCGCGATGACGAGCAGTACCCCCAGGCCGCGAGTCAGACCCGTTTTCGACGGACGCTTCTGGTCGGACTTGTTCATTGCTGGGCTCCCTTGTTTCGTTCCCGATCATCGATCCCTTGCCCCATCGCCCACGGCGATCGCCCTGGCGGGCGACGTCGAGCCGGTGTCGAGGGTTGGCGACCGACGCCGCCGAGAGAGGCCGTCGATCAACCGATGAAGACGAGGCGAGCGGTGCCGGTCGATACGCGCCGCCTCTCGCAAGACGGCGAGTGCCGACATGGGATCATAGATCGCCAATGTACGGTCTCGCCGCGAGCGGGCGTTATCGATTTCCTCCGCGTTGATTGCCTGATCCTGTCAATATCGTTATTTCATGATGAAAGACACTCATTGCTTCTGCAGGTCATCGCGGATCTTTGGGCTAGCTTGCCCGTTCCTTCAAAGGTCTTGCCCAATCCTGCATAAGTCGCCAAATCGTCATAAAAGCCCCGTTATGACGGCATATACTCACGATTCATCCAAGATCGGGAATTTGCGATCCATGAGGGGGTGGAAACGTGAGTGTCGTACAACCTGTTTTCCAAACGCTAGATGACGAACTCGCCCAATTGGCGAAAACTCTAGCCCGTCAGATTCAGAAGTGGGCGCCGGAAGAGGGTCTGACGCCGACATCGGTGCCAGGTCTGGAGCTGGTGCGCGCCAACTCCTCGCTCACCAATTGTATCGGCTCGACGGTCTACGACCCTTCGCTCTGCCTGATCGCGCAGGGGAACAAGACGGTATGGCTGGGGGATCGGGAGATCGATTATGGACCGCTGAGCTGTATGGTGTCGGCGGTGCATCTGCCGGTACTGGGCAAGGTGACCAAAGCCTCGGCGGAAAGGCCCTACCTGGGTCTGAAGCTCGCCGTCGACGCCCAGGAGATTACCGCTCTGGTGCTGGAGCTGGGTGAAGGACTGGGGGAGATGGAGACGCGGGAGTGTGCCGAGACGGCTTGCGGCCTGAGTCGCGTGCAGGCCGAGAAGGGGCTGGTGGAAGCCATGCTGCGGCTGGTGAACCTGCTCGATTCACCCCAGGACATTCCCATTCTCGCACCGCTGGTGCGGCGCGAGATCTTCTATCGTGCGCTGATCGGCGAGATCGGCCTGCACATGCGCAAGTTCGCGGTGGCCGACACCCAGACCCATCGCATCTCGAAGGTGATCGCGGCACTCAAGGATCGCTTCACCGAGCCGCTGCGCGTTCGCGAACTGGCGGAGATGGTGAACATGAGCGAGTCGTCGCTGTTCCACAGCTTCAAGCAGGTCACCCGGATGTCGCCGGTGCAGTTCCAGAAGAAGCTGCGACTCCACGAAGCACGCAGGTTGATGCTGACCGAAGGGATGGAGGCGGCCACCGCCAGTTTCCGCGTGGGATACGGCAGTCCATCCCACTTCAGCCGCGAGTACAGCCGCCTGTTCGGGGTGCCGCCCCGCACCGACGTGAGCAAGCTGCGCGGCGAGCTGCCGCAGACCGCTCGCGCCTGATCGCTGGCCCAGGTCGGCGCTGATCGAGTCGCGGACTCAGTCGCCGATGACCATGACCGCTTCGGCCTCGACCTGGCTGCCCTTGGGGAGCTGCCTGACGCCCACCGCGGCACGAGCCGGGAACGGCGACTGGAAGAACTCCTCCATCACCTTGTTGACCACGGCGAAGTTGTCGAGGTCGGTCAGGTAGAGGTTGAGCTTGACGATGTCCTGCAGCGAGCCGGCAGCTTCCTGGCACACGGCGGCCAGGTTGGTGAAGACCTGGCGCGCCTGGGCTTCGAACTCCTGGGAGACCAGCTCCATGGTCTTGGGATCGAGCGGAATCTGACCCGAGAGATAGACGGTGTTGCCCGACTTGATCGCCTGGGAATAGGGGCCGATGGCGGCCGGGGCGTTGTCGGTATTGATAACGGCTTTGTTGCTCATGGCGTACCCTCCAGCATTATATAAATGTCTGCGTGCCTCCGGTTGACTCGAAACCTGCGGTTTCTCGCCCCTTCGGGGCCGTCCTTCGGACGTTCTCTCCGCTTCGCTTCGAGCCTGTGCTCCGTGCGTTTCATCCCGCTCGCCGATTTACTCAGCGTTACTTACATCCAAACCGCTTTTCGGCGGTTTTGCTGTTCATGGCCGGGGCCATAACGAAAAAAACGACGCCCCGCCGTGATTGGCCACGGCGGGGCAACGATCCTGCAATTAGTTTCGGGCGCGAACGATGCGGCCGATATGGTTCAGATTGCGCAGGCGCTTGATGATGCGCGCCAGATGAACGCGCCCCTTGACCAGAATGGTCAGGTTGACGATCGATAGCCTGGCGTCGCGCTCCTCGATCCCGATGCGCTCGATATTGGCGTCGGCATCGGTGATCAGGCTGGCCAGTTCGGCGATCAGGCCGCGCCGGGTCTCGACCTCGATCCGCAGCGGTACCGGGAAATCCTGATCGATCTGCTTCGACCAGGTCAACGAGACCAGCTTGTCGGGATCGTCGCGCAACTCGTCGAGGTTACCACACTCGTGACGGTGGACGACGATCCCCTTGCCGATGGACAGATGGCCGATGACCGGATCCCCCGGTAGCGGGTGGCAGCAGCGGGCGAAGCTGATCGCCATGCTCTCGGAGCCGTTGATCACGATCGGACCGTTGTGCGGGGAATCCCCCAGCAGCCGCTCCAGGGAGCCATCGCCCGCTCCGGCGTCCACATCCGTGGTGAGCTCCTTCGCGACCAGGCGTCGCGCCGTGGCATGCGCCAGGCGGGTGCCGAGGCCGATGGTCTCGAGCAGGTCGTCCTCGGTCTTGAGATCCAGCTCGTCCAGCAGTGCCGAGAGTCGCTCCGGCGGCAGCTTGTCCAGGCTGGTCTCGAAGCTGCCCAGCGCCCGGTTGAGCAGGCGGCGTCCCAGCTGGATCGCCTCGCTGCGCTGCTGGCTCTTCAGCGCATGGCGAATCGCCGAGCGCGCCTTGGCGGTGATCACGAAATTGAGCCAGGCGAGATTGGGGCGCGCGCCGGGGGCGGTGATGATCTCGAGCGTCTGGCCGCTCTCCAGCGGCGTCGACAGCGGCGCGAGATGACGATCGATGCGGCAGGCGATGCAGCTGTTGCCGATGTCGGTGTGCACGCTGTAGGCGAAGTCGACCGCCGTGGCCCCTTGCGGCAACTCCATGATGTCGCCTTTGGGGGTGAAGATGTAGACATCGTCCGGGAAAAGGTCGTTCTTGACGTGCTCGATGAACTCCAGCGAATCGCCGGCATGACGCTGCATCTCGAGCAGGCCGCGGACCCACTCGCGGGCACGGGCATGGCTGCCGGCGGCGATCGGGCGTTCGGTCTGACCGGCCTTGTAGAGCCAGTGGGCGGCGATGCCGTTGTTGGCCATCGCCTCCATCTCGCGGGTGCGGATCTGCACCTCGATCGGCATGCCGCTGGGGCCGAACAGGGTGGTGTGCAGACTCTGGTAGCCGTTGGCCTTGGGGATCGCGATGTAGTCCTTGAAGCGCCCCGGTACCGGCTTGTAGAGGTTGTGCACCGCGCCCAGCACGCGATAGCAGTTGTCGACGCTGTCGGTGATGATGCGGAAACCGAACACGTCCATGATCTCGGCGAACGGTTTGCGCTGGTCGTGCATCTTGCGGTAGATCGACAGCAGGTGCTTCTGGCGTCCCACCACGCTGCCGGTCAGGTCGTCCTCGTCGAGGCGGCGCTGCAGGCTGGTCTGGATCTGGCGCATGGTCGAGCGGCGGTTGCCGCGGGCGCTGGCCACCGCGCGCTTGATGCGCTCGGACCGCATCGGGTGGATCGCCTGGAACGACAGATCCTCGAGCTCGACGCGGATGGTATTGATGCCCAGCCGCCCGGCGATGCGGGCGTAGATTTCCAGGGTTTCGCGGGCGATGCGGCGCTTCTTGTCCGGGCGCAGCGCACCCAGCGTGCGCATGTTGTGCAGGCGGTCGGCGAGCTTGACGATGATCACCCGGATATCCCGGGACATCGCCATCACCATCTTCTGGAAATTCTCGGCCTGGGCGACCGCCTTGTCCTCGAAGGTGATCTGGGTCAGCTTCGAGACGCCGTCGACCAGTTCCGCCACGGCCTCGCCGAACTGCGCTTCCAGCGCTTCCCGGGAGACGCTGGTGTCTTCGATGACATCGTGCAGCATGGCGGCCATCAGGCTCTGATGGTCCATGTGCATGTTGGCGAGGAT
>NZ_CEXLVS010000168.1:0-9320 GCF_982684285.1 Salinicola sp.
CTTGATGGCTCGCCTTCCGGGTTGCGCTGAAACGTCAACAGCCCCCTAGGGAGAGTGATCATGCTGGAAGATTGCAAGACAGCTCGGGAGCGATGGGGCGGGGTACACGCGCTGATCGATCGATGGCTGGATCAGCGCTACGACATGCTCGTGACGCTGGTCGATCTCCGTGAGTTCTGCGATGCCGATCTGTCGGCGGTGCCCAAGGCGCGAATCGACGCTTTCAGCGAAGCGCTGATGGACTACATCAGCGCCGGCCATTTCGAGATCTATCCGCAGCTGCGAGAGGAAGCCAAGGCCTTCGACGACCAGGAGGCGCTGGCGGTGGCCGACAGGCTCCTGGCTCGCGTCGACGCCTCGACGCAGCTGGTGCTCGATTTCGACAGTGAGTACGCAACGCCGTCACGCTGTCAGCGCTATACCGACCGGCTGCCGGGCTGGCTGGAAAAACTGGGCGCCACCATGACCGAACGCTTCGATCTTGAGGATCAGTTGATCGGCCGGCTGCATGCGGTGCACGCGCCTTCGTCCACCGAGACGGCGGCTGCGCGAGACGGCCAATCCCTGCGGACGGAGTGAGTACCGCTTTCCCCCGGTGCCGTTTCCTTGTTTCGAGTTTCGATCCCGCGACGCCCTGGTTCCCGCCAGGGCGTCACGGCCTGGTCCGGTCCGCCCGCGGCAAGGCTACGCCGATGGCGCTCGCAAGGAGAGTATGCGCCAGCCTCGCTCCCGGGCCAGTTTCTCGAGCTCCTCGTCGGGGTCGACGGCCACCGGCGTGGCGACTTCCTCGAGCAGGTATCGATCGTTGATCGAGTCGCTGTAGAACCAGGCGTCGTCCAGCGCCAGGGTGGGGTGTTCCTCCAGCCACTCTCTGACCCGCGTGACCTTGCCTTCACGGTAGCTGGGGACACCCTCCACGCGGCCGGTGTAGCGCCCATTTTCCCGCTCCGCCTCGATCGCGATGAGATCGTCGACACCGAGGCGCCGGGCGATGGGGCCGGTGATGAACCGGTTGGTCGCGGTCACGATCAGCAGGAAATCGCCTCGCTGGCGGTGCCACGCCAGTAGCTCCTCGCCCTGTGGCAGAACATGCGGCTCGATCTTGCAGGCCATGAATTGCTGGTGCCAGGCGTTGAGCTGCTCTTCGCTATGCTCGGACAGCGGCTTCAGCGCCATCGAGAGATAGGCCATGATGTCCAGCTCGCCGGCCCGATAGTCGCGCAGATACTGGTCATTGGCACGCCGGTAGGCTTCGCCATCCACCGCGCCCTGTTCCACCATGAATTCGCCCCAGGCGTGGTCGCTGTCACAGCTCAGCAGGGTGTTGTCGAGATCGAAGATGGCCAGACTCAAGGTTGGCTCCTGTCCTGTGTCGTTCGTGTGTCGTTCGGGGCAACGACGTTGCCGTTCGAATCGCGGGTGCGGGTGCACGGCAGTATCGCAAACTCCCGCCGCTTTGCCCACGCCGGCGGTGGCGCCCGTGGCGGTTGCCGGGCGATAACTCCTTGTCGTCAAAGGCGTGGGCGCAAGAGCCGTTCGAGGGGCGTCTTGACGTCGGGGTTTTGGCGCCGGTTGGCTTAAGGCGTATTGATGCCCTTTCTCGCTTTGTGGAAGAATGATCCCAACGACGATTGAGCTAAGGTGAACGCTGTGATAGACGCCGATGGCTTTCGGCCGAACGTTGGCATCATCATCGCCAACTGTGATGGCCAACTGCTTTGGGCGCGTCGGGCGGGTCAGGAAGCGTGGCAGTTTCCGCAGGGAGGCATCAAGGCTTGCGAGACGCCACATCAGGCACTCTTCCGGGAACTCGAGGAGGAAATCGGGCTGACGTCCAAGGATGTCGATGTGGTCGCCTGTACGCGTGGCTGGCTGCGCTACCGTCTCCCCCGGCGCATGGTCCGAACGCATTCGAAACCGATCTGTATCGGTCAGAAGCAGAAGTGGTTTTTGCTGAAAATTCGCTGTCACGACAGTCAGGTCTGCGTGGACAGCACGCCCAAGCCGGAATTCGATGGCTGGCGATGGGTGAGTTACTGGTATCCTCTCGGGCAGGTCGTGTCCTTCAAGCGCGAGGTCTACCGGCGCGCGCTGCGGGAACTGGCGCCCGAATTCCATCGACTCTCTCTGGAGGAAATGGCCAGGCTTTGAGGCCGGCAGCACGATTCACGGCTGAGTGACTCCCCCCTGATGGCGACGACTGTCGCGTGGCATTCAGGGGTGGCGTCTTACCGGCCATTGATGCCACGACGAGGATCTCCTCGCCCACAAGAAAAGGCTCATGCTCGATACCCTTCGCCGCATCGTTCAGGAAGTCAACGGCGCACGTAGCCTGGATGCCGCGCTGGCCACCATGGTGCGCCGAATCCGGAAGGCGATGCGTACTGACGTCTGCTCCATCTACCTGTTCGACCGCGAACGCGATCGACTGGTGCTGATGGACACGATCGGCCTGCGCACCCAGGCCGTGGGTGTCGTGACCCTGCGCCTGGGAGAGGGGCTGGTCGGGCTGGTCGGGCAGCGCGAAGAGGCGCTGAATCTGGAAGACGCGCCGTCCCATCCGCAGTTCCGCTACTTCGCCGAGACGGGAGAGGAGCGTTTCTCGAGCTTCCTCGGCGTGCCGATCATCCATCAGCGGCGGATGCTCGGGGTCCTCGTCGTCCAGCAGCAGGAGAAGCGGCGTTTCGACGAGGGCGACGAGGCATTCCTGGTCACGATGGCGGCACAACTGGCGGGCGTGCTGGCCCATGCGCTGGTATCGGGGACGCTCAGTCGGCCCACGGGGCCCGACGGACAGGCGATGTTTTCCGGCGTGGCGGCGTCGCCGGGAATGGCGATCGGCGAGATCGTGGTGATCGCCCCGCCTGCCGACCTGGATAGCGTGCCGGACCTGATTCCGACCGATCCGGATGCCGAGGTGGTCCGCCTCCATGCCGCGCTCGCCCATGTGCGGGAGGATATCCGCAAGGCGGGAGCCCGCCTGGCCAGCCGGATTTCCACCCAGGAGCTCGCGCTCTTCGACGTCTACCAGCAGATGCTGGGAGATGCCGCGCTGGGCAACGAGGTGGAGAAGCGGATCCGGGAGGGGCAGTGGGCACCGGGAGCGCTGGCCGATGTGGTGCGTCGCCATACGCAGTATCTGGAGCGGGTGGATGACGGCTATCTGCGCGAGCGGGCGGCCGATATCCGGGATCTGGGCCGCCGGGTGCTGGCCCACCTGCAGGAAGGCAACGAGCGGACCCCCTCGACCTATCCCGACAACGCCATTCTGGTCGGCGACGAGATCAGCGCGGCGACGCTGGGCGAACTGCCCAGGAAGCGCCTGGCGGCGCTGGTCTCGATTCGTGGCTCCAGCAACTCCCACGTCGCCATCCTGGCCCGCGCCATGGGCATCCCCACCGTGCTGGGCATGGTCGACCTGCCGCTGCCGAGGATCAACGGGGCCAAGGCGATCCTCGATGGCCATCGGGGGCGGCTGTTCGTGCGGCCCGATGCCCAACTGGCCAAGCGCTACGAACGCCTGATCAAGGAGGAGCAGGCGCTGGCGGAAGTGCTGGAGCACGAGCAGCACCTGCCCAGCGAGACCTCCGACGGTCACGTCATGCCGCTCATGGTCAATACCGGGTTGGCGGTGGATGCCGTCGCCCAGCTCAAGCCGCGTGTCAGCGGGGTGGGGCTCTACCGGACGGAAGTCCCGTTCATGATGAACGAGCGCTTCCCCAGCGAGCAGGAGCAGACCCGGCTCTATCACGAGCAACTGGCCAGTTTCGCCCCGCTTCCCGTGGTCATGCGCACACTCGACATCGGTGGCGACAAGGACCTGCCGTATTTTCCGATCAACGAGGCCAACCCGTTTCTCGGCTGGCGTGGCATCCGCGTCACGCTGGACCATCCGGAAGTGCTGATGGTCCAGATGCGCGCCATGCTGATGGCATCGCGAGAGCTGGACAATCTGCGCATCCTGTTGCCGATGATCACCAGCGTGGACGAGGTCGATACCGCGCTACGCCTGCTGGCGCGCGCTCGCGAGGAGCTTGCCGAGGAGGGCATCGAGGTCGCCTCGCCCAAGGTCGGGGTGATGATCGAGGTGCCCGCGACACTCTACCAGCTGGCTGCGCTGGCGGACCGGGTCGACTTCTTCTCGGTGGGAAGCAACGACCTGACCCAGTATCTGCTCGCGGTGGACCGCAACAACGCGAGGGTGGCCGGGCTCTACGATGCCTGTCACCCGGCTGTGCTCAACGCCCTGTCGCGTCTTGCGCAGGAGAGCCGGCAACTGCAGATTCCCGCTTCTGTCTGCGGTGAGCTGGCCGGGGATCCCGCCGGGGCACTGTTGCTGATGGGCATGGGCTTCGATGCGCTGTCGATGAATGCGCCCAGCCTGCCAAGGGTGCGGGCCGCGATCCGGCGCGTCAGTATCGGCGATGCTCGCGCGCTGGTGTCGGAGACACTGTCGCTGCCGACCACGGCGGTGGTCAGGGAGCACCTTCGTCAGCGTCTGACCGACTGGCAGATTGGCCACCTGCTGCCGCCTCAGGACTGAGCCATCGTGGGCATCGCCAGGCGTGTGGCCTCGCCGATCGGCGCACCGCCCGCCGCGAAGCGCTGCTCCTCCAATGTCGTTTCCGCCGTCGAGACCGAGACCAGCGTCGTGGCTCGCGTCCCGTACTCCTGTCCTTCGATGAACGCCGCCGAGAGCCGGCGCTCGAGGTCCCGGGCAACCCCGGTGTGGGGGAGCTCGTCGAGCGATGCCTGGCGCGTATCGCCCATGGCCGACCGCATGCCGACCCGCCAATCCCTCGTCGTCAGCGCCTGTCGCAGCGCCTCCCGAGCCTGAACGACCTTGGGCCAGGGCGTATCGAGACCGGCATTGGACAAGCCATGCAGACCGGGCGACACGAGCCGCCAATGGGTCTCATGGCGACTGTGATGAAGCGTCCACATCCGGGTATCCGACATCACCAGCAGATTGAATCCGGCGTAGGGAGCGGCGCCATCCGATGCCAGCGTCTCCAGCCACACCGCCGGATCGTCGACCTCGAGAGCCTGGCGCACGAGCTCGCCGCGGCTGGGGGCGCCGTCGGGCGTTGGCGCCTGCTCCTCCCTGACGTTGGTCAGGGCGGCCATCCTCGTGGGCGTCGCTGCTAGCCAAGTTCCCCCGCCAACCAGGTCCCGGCCGCCGATCAGGCTGCTGCCGGGCCAGCGATGCAGCGCTTCGGCCGGGCGGGCGTGGAACTCGTCGCGATTGGCGGCGAGGCGCAGTCTCACCGCTGCCTGGGGCTGCCAATCGAACACGATCAAGCACATGCGGCGATCTCCAGCGAGAGGGCGATGGGGGATGTCGGGGCGCCGCCATGACACGGCCCCGTCGGCAGAGTACCATAAGCGCGCTAGCGACCCGTGCCAGCTCTCCGCTCCGTTGCCTCGTGTCTTACAGGACCCGTCACATGCCCACATCCCTCTCGTCCTCCATCGCCAGGCCGGCGGCAGGCGCTCTTGCTCCCTCGACACCGGGGTCCGTCAGGCATGGAGGCGTCCGATGCTGACGGCTATCGCGATCTATCTCCTGGTCGGCGCCGCTGCGGGTCTGATGGCGGGCGTGTTCGGTATTGGCGGGGGCATCGTCATCGTCCCCGCGCTGGTATTCACCTTTCTCGCCCAGGGGTTCGATCCCGCAGTCGTCGCACATCTGGCGGTAGGGACGTCGCTGGCGACCATCGTGGTCACCGGTGCCTCTTCCGCCTGGGGGCACTGGCGGCGGGGCAGCGTGAGGCAGGACTGGCTTCGGCTGATGATGCCGGGATTGCTGATGGGTGGGATTCTCGGCGTGCTGCTTGCCTCGGTACTGCCCGGTCATGCGCTGACGCGTCTGTTCGGGATTTTCGCGGTGGTGATGGCGCTGAAAATGCTGCTGACTCGCCCGCCCGCGACCCTGGGGCGGGAGCCGCGACGCTGGCCGATGACCTCGGCCGGGGCATTGATCGGCGGCGTCTCGACGCTGTTCGGCGTCGGCGGCGGGGTCATGTCGGTGCCGTGGCTGTCGCGTTTCACCAGCCGGATGACGGAAGCGGTGGGAACCTCGTCGGCCATCGGCCTGCCGATTGCGTTGATCGGCACCGCGACCAATGTCGTCGTGGGGTGGGGCGAGATGACCCTGCCGACGGGGGCGACCGGCTATGTGATGTGGCCGGCTTTTCTCGGCCTGATGGTGACCAGTGTTCCGATGGCCCGGGTCGGCGTCAAGGTCGCCCATGCATTGCCTGCCAGGACGCTGCGACGTATCTTTGCCCTCCTGCTGATCGTAGTAGGGATCAAGCTGATGATCGGCTAAGGAAACACTGCATAAATGTCTGCGCAGGTGAATCGGCTTCGTTGCGCGGTGCTGGAGCGCCAGCCCGGCCGGAATCCTCACATATAACCCATATGCTCCGGTTCCTGCGCTCCGTGCGCCTTGCGACGGAGTGCCGCCCACTTCATCCTGCTCGCCGATTTATTCAGCGTTTCCCATAACTCTTTCGTAGCCAAGGAGAAAGCATGCTGGCTTACCCCGAGATCGACCCGGTGGCCGTTTCGTTGGGCCCGCTCAAGGTGCACTGGTATGGACTGATGTATGTCGTCGGCTTCGTGGGGGCATGGTGGCTGGGGCGCCTGCGTGCCGACCGCCTGGGGCTCAAGCGCGATGACATCGGCGACATGCTGTTCTACGGGGCGCTCGGGGTGGTGCTCGGCGGTCGTATCGGCTATGCGCTGTTCTATGGTCTCGACCGGTTCGTGGACAACCCGCTGTGGATATTCCAGGTCTGGGACGGCGGCATGAGTTTCCATGGAGGGCTGTTGGGGGTGCTGCTGGCCGCCTTGCTGTTCGCGCGCAAGCACGGCCTGGCGTTCTTCCAGCTCACGGATTTCATCGCGCCGCTGGTACCGATCGGCCTGGGGGCGGGGCGCATCGGGAATTTCATCAATCATGAACTGCCCGGCCGCGTGACGGACGCCCCCTGGGCGCTGGTCTTCCCGGGAATGGGAGGGCAGGGGCGCCATCCCTCCTCGCTCTACCAGTTCTTTCTCGAGGGTGTGGTGCTGTTCGGCGTGCTGTGGATGGCGTCCCTGACCCCGCGCCGACGAGGCTTCGTCTCGGGGCTCTTCCTGATCTGCTACGGCGCGTTTCGGTTCCTGTCGGAGTTCTTCCGCCGCCCGGATCCGCAACTGGGGTTCATCGCCTTCGACTGGCTGACCATGGGGCAGCTGCTGTCACTGCCGATGGTCATCGCTGGTGTCGCGCTGATCGCCTGGTCGCGTCACAATGAGGTGGACGACGCCCGCCCGGGGCAGCCCGCGCGCTGAGCGAGCGTCGTCGAGTGGTTGGCCGCCGAGGTTTCAAGCGGCCTTGAAATCGAGAGTGTTTCGATGGGCTCGTCGCCTGCGCCGAGCCTGTCACTGGTAAAGGAGCGTGCCCATGCGGCCTTATCTCGACTTGATGCAGCGCGTGCTGGATAGCGGCGTTGAAAAAGCCGATCGGACCGGCGTCGGGACGCTTAGCGTGTTCGGCCACCAGATGCGCTTCGATCTGGGTGAAGGATTCCCCCTGGTAACCACCAAGAAGCTCCATCTGCGCTCGATCATCCATGAGCTGCTGTGGTTTCTCCGGGGCGATACCAATGTCGCCTACCTGCACGAGCACAACGTCTCGATCTGGGACGAGTGGGCGGATGCCGACGGCGATCTCGGCCCCGTCTACGGCTACCAGTGGCGAAGCTGGCCGACCCCCGACGGCGGGCATATCGACCAGATCGCCAGGCTGGTCGAGCAGATACGCCGCAACCCGGACTCCCGCCGACATATCGTCTCGGCTTGGAACCCCGCGCTGGTCGATGAAATGGCACTGCCGCCTTGCCATGCGCTGTTCCAGTTCTACGTCGCCAACGGCGCGCTCTCCTGCCAGCTCTACCAGCGCAGTGCCGATATCTTCCTGGGCGTGCCGTTCAACGTCGCCAGCTACGCGCTGCTGACGCACATGATCGCCCAGGTCTGCGGGCTCCAGCCCGGCGAGTTCGTGCATACCTTGGGCGACGCCCATCTCTATCTCAATCACCTCGATCAGGCCCGGCTGCAGCTCTCGCGTGAACCGTTGGCGCTGCCGACCCTGAAGCTGAATCCGTCGGTCGATGATCTTTTCGATTTCCGCTTCGAGGATATCGCCATCGAGGGGTACGAATCCCATCCTTCCATCAAGGCGCCCATTGCCGTATGAGTGACCTGACATCGCCAATGAAGCCGGAAACGCCGATCGCCATGATCGCGGCGCTGTCCCGCAACCGCGTCATCGGCGTGGGCAATCGGTTGCCCTGGTACTTGCCGGAGGATCTCAAGCGATTCAAGTCGCTCACGCTTGGCAAGCCGCTGGTCATGGGGCGCAAGACGTTCGAGTCGATCGGTCGACCGCTGCCCGGGCGCCTGAATATCGTGATCACCCGCGACCGGCACTATCATCGCGAGGGAATCAGGGTGTGCCACTCCCTGGACGAGGCGCTGCAACTTGCCGATCATCAAGCGGTGATCGACGCTGCGGCCGAGATCATGGTGATGGGCGGTGGAGAGATCTATCGCCAGGCGCTGCCCGTCGCCGACAGGCTCCAGCTTACCGAGGTGGACGTCGAGATCGAAGGGGACGCATTCTTCCCCGACTTCCTGAACGGGGAGTGGCAGGAGGTGGAGCGTTCCGTGATGCCGCCGCAGCCAGGCCAGCCGGACTATGCTTTCGTCCAATACCGTCGGGCGGCCGGTTCTGGCTGAGTCTCGGCAGGGCCATGCGGCCAGGAGGGATCGAGTGCCACTCGTCAGGATGCGCGATGGCATGTCCCTACGTAGATTGAGAGGACTTGAGAGGAGTTGTGCCGTGTTGACGGATCGAACACAGGCGCTCCTGGCTGCCATCGAGCACCAGGTCGAAGCGGGCCAAGCCGCTTTGGAAGCCGAGAAAGAGCGGTGCAAGGCCTTGGAGGCCGAGAATCGAGCCCTCAAGGAGCGCCTGCTGGCGCTGGCCGAACTGGACCCCATGGTGGTCAAGGGGCAGGATCATAACGAAGATCCGGACGGCGGTACGCGCGCCCGTGGTCTGGGCAATCTGGCATTTCGGCGGCCGCGGTCGAAACCGGGTGATGACGCTGGCACTAGAGCGGGTCGTCACGCTCCGGTCTCCCCGCTGCAGCGGCTGACGTCTTCGCCTTCCCATGAAAGGGCGCTTTCCGAGACCGATCGCCATGTGGATGTCGCGCGTGCCGAACCGGTAAATACCGCGCCACCTGACGCTGAACCCGAATCAA
>NZ_CEXLVS010000169.1:0-9197 GCF_982684285.1 Salinicola sp.
GCCCATCGCTGCTGCCATGCTGCCGGTCTCCAACCGTCTGCCGGACGGCTCTCCGCTGCAGACGGCCAGCGCCGAGCAGTGGCACCCGCTGTTCCAGGAGATCGCCGAGGCCGGTTTCGATCACGTCGATCTCTCCGACAACTGCTTTCGTCCCGGCGACATGCCGGACGACCAACTGGACGCTCTCGCCAGCGTGATCAAGTCGGCGCGCCTGAAACCCAGTTCGATCTCGGTGGTGCGCTCGAGCGTGATCGACGAGCACCATGGCGACGACCATCTGGCCTACAGCCACCGCGCGCTGGAGGCCGCCGCCAGACTCGGCATCGGTACCGTCTCGATCGGCCTGCACCGGCCACTGACCGAGGCCCAGCGGCGACAGCTCTGGTTCTGGACCGTGGCGGGTCACCGCGACGATCCCGACGATCGGGCGCAGTGGCAGAAGGCGGTGTCGCGAATCCGTGAACTCGGCCAGCACGCCGCCGAACTCGGTATCGTGCTGTCGCTGGAGATGTACGAGGATACCTATCTCGGCAGTGCCGATTCGGCAGTGACCATGGTCGAGGAGATCGGCCTGGCCTCGGTGGGATTGAATCCGGACATCGGCAACCTGATCCGGCTGCACCGCCCGGTGGAGCCTTGGCTCGATGCCATGCGCAAGGTGCTGCCGTGGTCGAATTTCTGGCATGCCAAGAACTACATGCGCGACGAGGACGCCGAACGAGATCATTATGTCGCCTTCCCCGCGCCGATGGAGAGCGGCCTGATCGATTATCGCCAGACGATGAAGCTCGCCGTCGAGGCCGGCTTCCGCGGGGTGATCTGCCTGGAGCAGTATGGTGGTGACGGCCTCAGCGTCTGCGCCGCCAACCAGCGCTATCTACGCGACCGGGTCCTGCCCGCCTGTCGTCACGTCACGCCGGGCGCCAGTCGGGTCAGGCAGCCGCGCCGAGACTGACGCCCCGCCACTCACCTCGCGGGCAGCTATGCTGACGCCAACCGGTTGCCCACGAGGTCCGCATGAACGCCAGCCATCTCGAACACGCCATCATCGCTGTCGCCTTTCAATGCCTGCTGTGGCCACTGGTCGGTCGCTGGGTGGGTGGATCGTTGATCGTCGCGGTGTTTCTCGGGCGCGAGATCGCCCAGCACGAGTATGCCGGCGGGGGGCCGAACGCGGTCGGCTATTTCTACGGAGTGGTTCACCACTGGTCGCTGGATTCGAGCGTCGATGTCCTCTCCCCGGCTGCCGCCTGCATCCTGCTGGCGCTGATCGTCCCCGGCAGCCCGTTGTGGCGAACGCTGCAAGCCCGGCGAACGAATGCCGTCGGTCGCGGTCAACCGTGAACAGATCTCCAGGAGATATTCCATGGGACTTCGCTTTCGTCGCGTGCTGCGGCTGGCCCCAGGGCTACGGATTCGGCTCGACGGCCAGGGTCCGACGCTCTCGATCGGCCCCCGCGGCGCCAACCTGAATGTCAGCCGGCGCGGCATTCACAGCCATGCGGGCATCCCCGGATCCGGCATCTATCACCGGCAAGCTTTATGGAAACGAACATCGCGGACGGGAAAAGCGGACAAGCATCGAAAAAAACCCGGCCCGTAGGCCGGGCAAGTACGCAGGGGATAGTCCCCGGCGCCATTATCGATCGGCGGGCGCGCCCCATCAGGTTGAATTGTCTCGTCAATCCGAGGGAGATTGCGCCAGCGACCGGCTACTCGCCCAAGGCAAATTCGAGCCCCATGTCGACATGCAGCGCGGTCGTGTCATAGAGCGGCAGGTCGCAATCCTGCTGCCGGAGCAGCAGGGCAATTTCCGTACACCCCAGAATCACGCCCTGCGCGCCCTGGGCCTGGAGCCTGGCGACGATCTCCCGATAGACTTGCCGCGATGGTTCGGTGATTACGCCATGAACCAGTTCCTCGAAGATGATCCGATGAACGCTGTCCCGATCTTCCCGGGTCGGCACCAGGCAGGAGATGCCATGCTCGTCGAGCAGTCGGCCCCGATAGAACTCCTGCTCCATCGTGAAGCGCGTCCCCAGCAAGCCGACCTGCTCGACCCCGGCGGCACGCAATCGTGAACCGGTGCCATCGGCAATATGAAGAAAGGGGATGCTCAGTGCCGACTCGATCGCGTCAGCCACCTTGTGCATGGTGTTGGTCGCCAGCAACAGGCACTCGGCGCCTGCGGCCTCGACCTGACGGGCCGCCAGCGCCAACTTGTCCCCTGCCTTGTCCCAATCGCCACTTTGCTGCAGCGCCTCGATCTCGGCTAAGTCGACGCTCACCATCGCGATCCTCGCCGAGTGATACCCGCCGAGGCGCTCGCGCACGCCCTCGTTGCGCATGCGGTAGTAACTCTGGGTGGACTCCCAGCTCATGCCGCCCAGTACACCAATGGTTTTCATCCCGACCCCCGCGTGGCCTCTCCTCGAGACTTTAATCATACCGTCTTTGGATCGTGACGGGGCTCGACGACACCGGGGAATGCTCGGCTTTTCCTTTCCCCCAGGGCCCTATTCCGGATATGAAAAAGCCGGCTACTCGAGCCGGCTGATTCAGAATTCGTGGCGGACCACGCGTGATAGCGATGAGAACCATGTCTACTCCATAGCCCTCTGTGCCCCTCGAAATAGGCATAAGGACACGGCAGAGATGGCTGCCACAACCAAGAGATGTTCGCGTCGCGCCCCATTCGATCGTTCGCCAGAGAAGAGACCGGTCACGAAAGCGGCCATTTTTTCATTGGCCAAGCAAGAGCTTTGTCTTCGCGCGTCCTTTGCGCGGAGCTGTCCGTCCGGCACGCAATGGAGTTGGACAGCGCGGGCGACCGACGGAATATTGGCTTGAATTCAGGCTGTCCGCATCGCGTCGGTGTCTCGCGACCTGGATGATGGGTTTTCACGAGGCCCCTTTTGAGCGGCATTTCGGAATTTTTGCGGGGAGTTGCCCGTCATGCGTTTGAAGGCATTGCTGAAGGCGCTTTCGGACGTATACCCAAGCGATCCGGCGATCGCCGCCACGGGGGTTTCCTCCTCACGCAACGCGCGTTCCGCCAGCCGCATGCGCCACTCGGCGAGGTAAGTCAGCGGCGGGACCCCCGCCACTGCCCGGAAGTGGTTGGCAAAGCTCGTTCGGGACATGGCGCACGTCCTGGCCAGGTCTTCCAGGTGCCAGGAGCGACCGGGCTCGCCATGCATCAGGCGCAGGGCCGGAGCAATTCGCGGGTCCGCCAGGGCCCGCAACCACCCGGCAGGCATGTGGTCGGACGTTTGCAGGTGGGCACGCAGGATCTGGATGAAAAGCAGTTGCGCGAGCTGCGCCGTTGCGAGCTGTGCTCCGGGCAGATCGCCAGCCCGCTCCTCGACAAGCTGGTCGAGAAGCCATCGAAACGCCGTCGCTTGCGCAGATGCGGCCGGCACATGAATCCACGCCGGCAGGACATCCTTCAGAAGCCGCCCACCGACGGGATCGAGCAGCACATGACCGCCGATATGCGCAAAGTCCTGGCCATCGCCAAGTTGTGTGGTCGATCGTCCGGCCCCTGAGAACAGCGCCATCGCATCGAGCGGTTCGACATCCGGAGCACTGGACAGAACGAAAGACCGCGGCGCCGTCAGAAGCCCCACGTCTCCGGTTTCGAAATGAATGGGCGCGGCCTCGCCCTCGATGCTGACCCAGCAATGTCCCTTCACGACCGCGAAGAACTTGATCTTGTCCGGCGCCGGGAAGCGGATCGCCCAGGGGCCGCCCGCCGTGAAGCCGCCCGTCACCAGGGATTCGGCGTTTGTGAACTTCAGGATCTCGGAGAAAGGATCAGTACTCATATTTGAACTATCGCGCAAGTAATACGGATTATCAAGCATTCAAAGTCCGGCACCCGCGCCTTAAGCTAGTGCAACAAACCTTGCAATCCGGCGGCAACGCATGGCTGCAGGGCATTGTCGAGCCTCGCTGTGCATCGCAGGCATTGACCAAAGCCAGATCATCAGGAAACGATTTTCATGACATTGAGCAAACGACGCCTTGGCAATCAGGGGCTGGAAGTCGGCGCGGTCGGCCTTGGCTGCATGGGCATGAGCCAGTCCTATGGCCCGGCGGACGAAGCGGAATCGATCGCGACCCTGCACCGCGCCGTGGAACGGGGTTGCAATTTCTTCGACACCGCCGAGGGCTATGGTCCTTATACCAATGAGGAACTGCTCGGCCGGGCATTCAAGGACCGACGCGACAACGTGATTCTCGCCACCAAGGTCGGCTTCCGGTTCGAGAACGGCCGTCAGGTCGGAGCCGAGACCGACAGTCGCCCCGAAGCGGTCCGCGCCGCGGTGGAGGGCTGCCTCCAGCGGCTACAGACCGACCATATCGATCTGCTCTACCAGCACCGCCTCGACCGCAAGGTGCCGATCGAGGAATTCGCCGGGGTCGTCGGCGACCTCGTGCGCGAAGGCAAGGTGCGCTACCTCGGTTTCTCCGAGATCGGCGCCGCCAATCTGCGCCGTGCGCATGCCGTGCATCCGGTCTCCGCGCTGCAAAGCGAATATTCGCTATGGGAGCGCAATCTGGAGCCGGACATCATGCCCGTTCTCGAGGAACTGGGAATCGGCCTCGTGCCCTTTTGTCCGCTCGGCCGCGGTTTTCTCGCCGGCGGCGTCATGCGCGCGGAGGACTATCCCGAGGGCGACACCCGCCGTATCGATCCGCGCTATCAGGGTGAAAACTACGATACCAATGTGAAGGCGGCGCAGATCGTGTTCGACATGGCCGAGGCCAAGAGCGTCAAGCCGGGGCAGATCGCGCTCGCCTGGCTGCTGCACAAGGGCGATCACATCGTGCCCATTCCCGGTACCAAGCGGCGCACGCACCTCGAGGACAACCTCGCCGCCGATGCAATCCGCCTCACCGCCGATGACATGCGCGCGCTCGACGATGCGCTGGTGGCGGGAACGATTGCCGGCAATCGCTATCCCGACTTCGTCATGGCGACGATCGATCGCTGAACGCTTCCAAGGCAACAAACCCGCCGCGCGCCTTTCCAAAAAAGTGATGAGACATGACTGAGATGACAACGCTACCCACGACGAGACTGGGCCAACACGGGCCGACCGTCGGCCTTCAGGGCCTCGGCTGCATGGCCATGGCGACCGGCTATTACGGTCCGACCGACGGCACGGAATCCTTGGCAACGCTGGAGCGGGCGCTGGCGCGCGGCGTCACCCTGTTCGACACCGCCGACATTTATGGTGAAGGCAGGAACGAGGAATTCATCGCGCCCTTCATCCGCGCGAACCGCGACCGGGTGACGCTCGCCACCAAGTTCGGCATCAACCGCTTCGGTCCCGCGATCGACCAGGTCAGGATCGAGAACCGTCCTGAATATATCCGGCGGGCGGTCGATGGATCGCTGCGCAGGCTGGGGATCGAGGTGATCGATCTTTATTACATGCACCGCCGCAATCCGGCGGTGCCGCTGGCGGAATCCGTCGGCGCGATGGCCGATCTCGTCAAGGAGGGCAAGCTGCGCTTCCTCGGCCTCTCCGAGGTTTCGGCGGACGAACTGCGCGAGGCCCACGCCGTCCATCCGATCACGGCATTGCAGACCGAATGGTCGCTGTTTTCGCGCCATGTAGAGGACAGCATCGTTCCCACCGCCGCCGAACTTGGGGTGGGCTTCGTGCCCTATTCGCCTCTGGGCCGGGGGCAGCTGACCGGCCGGGTCGATCCCGGCGGTTTCGACGAGAAGGACGTGCGCAAGCTGTATGACCGGTTTGTCGAGGACGACAATGCCCGCCTGGTCGAGGCGATCAAGGCGATTGCCGCCCGATACGACGCGACCGCGGCGCAGGTCGCGCTGGCGTGGCTGCATAGCCGTTCCAAGGTGTTCGGGCTCTCGGTGGTGCCGATCCCCGGTACGCGCAAGCCATCGCGGCTCGATGAGAATGTCGGCGGCGCGCAGCTGGTGCTTTCGGATCCCGATCTGGCGGAACTGGGAAGCCTGGCCGATCGCGTGAAGGGCAGCCGCGACATGGGCCGCCCCTCGGATCGGACCTGATGGAGATCGACATGACCGACAAACCGGTGCTCGTCACCGGCGGCACCGGGTTCATCGCCCAGCACTGCATCATGGCGCTGCTGGACGCCGGCTACGCCGTGCGCACGACGGTGCGGTCGCTTTCGCGCGAAGCGGAAGTACGCGGCCACCTCAAGACCGGCGGCACCGAACCGGGCGAACGCCTGACGTTCGTGGTTGCCGATCTCACCAGCGATGACGGCTGGGCCGAGGCGGCCGCGGGCTGCGCCTATGTCATGCACGGCGCCTCGCCGACGCCCTCCGGCGATCAGACCCGCGATGAGGACTGGATCAAGCCGGCCGTCGACGGCAATCTGCGCGTCCTGCGCGCCGCCCGGAACGCCGGCGTCAAGCGTGTCGTGTTGACCTCGGCTTTCGGAGTGATCGGCGTCGGACACAAGCCGGGCTATCCTCGGCCGTTCAAGGAGACGGACTGGAGCGACCTGAGCGGTAACGTCGCGCCGTACCAGACGTCGAAGACGTTGTCCGAACGCGCGGCCTGGGATTTCGTCGCGCGCGAAGGACGGGGGCTTGAACTCTCCGCGATCAATCCGGTCACCGTTCTCGGCCCGGCACTTGGCCCTGATTATTCGCACTCCATCCGCCTGATCAAGAACCTGCTGGACGGGCAGCGCGGATGCCCGAAGATCCATTCCTGCTTCGTCGATGTACGCGACGTGGCCGACCTGCAGCTGCGCGCCATGACCGACCCCACCGCCAGTGGCGAACGCTTTCTGGCCACATCGGGCGACAGCCTGTGGATGGTCGAGGTCGCACGGGTGTTGCGGCGGCGGATGGGCCATGCCGCGAGCAAGGTGCCGACGCGGGTGCTGCCCAACTGGCTGGTGCGCCTGGCCGCGCGCCGGAACCCGGCATTGAAGGGAATCGTGCCGATGCTCGGCTACAACATGAACGCCTCGGGCGAAAAGGCTCAGCGCCTGCTCGGCTGGCAGCCGCGCTCCCCGGAAGAAGCCATCGTCGCCACCGCCGAAAGCCTGGTCCGGCTGGGGCTGGTCGAAAACTGATGGAACAAAACGGGAGCATCACATGACACGGACCTGGCTGGTAACCGGCGCGTCACGTGGCTTCGGCAGGGCCTTGTGCGACGCCATCCTCGCGGCCGGCGACAACCTCGTCGCGACCGCGCGCAATCCCGACCAACTTACCGATCTGATGCGCGAGCATGGCGCTCGCGTGCGAACGGCGGCGCTCGACGTCACCGATCCGGCCGCGGCGGAGAATGCTGTGCAGCTTGCCGTATCGGCGTTCGGGCGGCTCGACGTGCTGGTCAACAACGCGGGCTACGGTGATGTCGGCTCGGTCGAGGATACCTCACTGGACAGCTTTCGCCGCCAGATCGAAGCCAACCTGTTCGGCACCATCATCATGACCAAGGCGGCCATCCCGCATATGCGCCAACAACGCGGCGGCCATATCGTCCAGTTCTCCTCGGTCGGCGGGCGGCTTGGCGCGCCGGGACGGGCGGCCTATTCGGCGGCCAAGTGGGCCGTCGAGGGTTTCTCGGAATCGCTCGCCCGGGAAATGAGCCTGATCGGTGTCCGCGTCACCATCGTCGAGCCCGGCGGGTTCCGGACCGATTTTGCCGGATCCTCGACCACCATCGATGCCGGACGGCCGGAATATGACGCGGTCGTCGGCGCGACGGCGCGGATGCAGCGCGACTATGATGGCAAGCAGCCCGGCGATCCCCGCAAGGGTGCGCAGGCCGTTCTCCGGGCCGTGGCGTCGGATGATCCGCCCCTCCGTCTGGCGCTCGGCAAGGATGCGGTTGCCGCGATTACGCAGGCCGGGCGCGCACGGAGCGTCGAACTGGAGAGATGGAAGGAACTCAGTGTTTCAACCGACTATGCCTGATGTCTTTCCTCGTCGACGCGGACCGCCGCTCCGGCCTTGGCCTCCCGAGGCGAAACACCAAAGAGCTCCCTGAACGCCCGGCTGCACGACGTGCGCGAACGCCAGCCATTGTCCTCGGCGATGATCGCGATCGGACGGTCGGTCCGCAGGATTTCGGCGCGGATGCGGAACAGGCGCCAGCGCGCCACATACTCCATTGGCGTCAGCCCGGTCCGCCGCCGGAAGATGTCGGCAAACGACGAGCGCGACATGCCGGCTTCGGCGGCGAGGCGGCCGACGCTCCAGTCCTCGGCGATTCCGGCATGAAACGCACGCAAGGCGCGCCCGAGACGCGGATCGGCAAGCCCCGCGAGCCAGCTAGGCGTCCGATCCCCGGTCATGGCCAGATAGGCGCGCAGCGCCTGCACCAGCAATATGTCGGCGAGCCGGGCGACGATCAGGTCTTCTCCGGTGGCGTTGGCGCCCACCTCTTGCCCCAGAAGAGAGAGCGTGGTTCGCAAGGGTGCCGCGACTGGAGAGTCGGCGGGAATGCGAATGGCGGGCGGCAAGGCCAGGCGCATCCACTCGGCGCCGGTTTCGTCAAAGGTGAAGCGCCCGCCGATAACGATCTTGTCCGGCGCACCATCGCCAAACCGCACCACGCCATCCGGATCGCGATGACTGGCGAAATAGGCTTCGCCGTCGATCTCCGGATAATCGCCGGTCCGCGAGGCATAGGGCGCGCCGTCGGTCAGCAGGTAGCAGTCGCCTGCCTCCAGATGAAGGGCCGGCCCATTCGAAGGGCGCAATTCCAGCCGGCCACTCAGCAATGCCCCGAACTTCAGGTGCCTGAAGGCTGGAAAGCGCATGGCATAACCGCCCCGGCTTTCGAAGCGCACCGGCGTTGCGCCGGAGACGCGCATCGCGAAAAGGATATCCGAGAGCGGATCACGCATTTCTGGACCTTAGGATACATATTTCGGAAATTATGTGGTTTTTTGTCCAGGAAGGCACGCTTATATTGAAACGGTCAACTACAGGAGTCTCGATCATGCAATACACGCAGCTCGGCCGCACCGGCACCTTCGTCTCGCAGCTCTGCCTCGGGACCATGACCTTCGGCGGCACGCTGGAGGGCACCGGCGGCATCGGTGGTCTCGACCGCAAGGCGGCCGGCGAGATTTTGGGCACGGCGCTCGATGCCGGAATCAATTGCATCGACACCGCCGATGTCTATAGCGGCGGCCAGTCCGAAGCATTTCTGGGCGATCTG
>NZ_CEXLVS010000170.1:0-9125 GCF_982684285.1 Salinicola sp.
GGGGGGCTCCGAGACCTTCGGCTTCGCCGCCGCCCGCGAAGGTGCACCGTTTGCCTATCGCCACAAGGTGTCAGTGGCCGACACCGTCACCCACGCGGTCGACAAGAATCTTGTGCTGGCGGGCGCCGCACTGGAAGAGTGGCGCGTGCTGCTGGACCGGGTCGCTGCTGGTGCTTGAATCCTGAGCCACTGCCAAGGACGTGGCCGCCATTCCCAGGAGAAGAATGCCGGTATGGCGCAGCGAACGAATGGGCGTCATAAGACTGTCCTGTCAAGATGATCCAATGGGGAGAAGCGCGATCTGACTGATGAGAATCAGGCTTCCTGTCGGGTAGTGACGATTTCTAGCATGTCGTCGACTTAATTCAAACTCGCTCCGCGCGCCAAGTAACGCCTCGAAACCCGCACGCGCTGACGGTAAACTCCGCTATCGGTAAGGGATCGCGCCGCGGTGAAGCGGCGGCGGCCGCAGGAACGGAGTTGACGAGGAGTCGACATGTCGGACGACCCGGTCGCGGGTGAGTATTCTGGGCAATCAGGCCGTGCTGCACGAGGACCGTCCAGGCTGACGGCGATCGTCTCGGCAAAGACCGCCCCGGCGTTTGCCGGCCTCTTGGGCGTCCTTTTGAAAGGGGCTGAGCGTAGCACGTTCCTTGCACTCGTATTGTGCATACTCATGACAAGTGTCGTTGCCTTTGCGCAACAGCAGGATCGTCTTCCGACGGAAGAGGAGCTCAAGACCGAGCAGCAGAAGCTCGAGAAGGTCGAGGCTCCCACCGACGCGCAGCAGGCGGATCTGGATGATCTGCGCGTGGCCCGGCAGACGCTGGAGTCGCTGAAGGCGCTGCGCAAGGACCTCCAGTCGCTGGAGACCTCGGCCCGACAGGCCCCTCAGCGCACCCGCGAGCTCGAGCGCCAGCTTGCCGAGCTGAGCGATCGGAAGGCGCCCGAAGCCGACGCCCTCGACCCGCTTTCCGTGGACGCCCTGGGCCAGAAGACCACCGAGTCGCTGAACCAGCTCGAGGCGCTGCAAGGCCAGCTGGCGTCGATCAACGCGCGGCTGATCAGCGCGGAGACACTACCCGAGCGCGCGCAGTCGGCCATCGCCAGCGCGATGAAGGATGCCGAGCAGGCGAGAACCCAGCTTCAGACCTCCGACGACGAGGATTCCCAGGTTCTCGATCCCGCCGACGCACGCTATCGGCTGCAACTGGCGTTGGCCGACCTGCAAGCCGAATACCATCGACAGGAGCTGGCCAACAACACGGTGCTGCGCGAACTCGACGTGCAGCGGCGGGATCTGCTTCGACGTCAGGTCGCCATCGAGGAAGCGCGGCTGGATGCGCTGCAGGCCGCGCTCGATCGTCAGCGCCGCGCCGAGTCGGAGAAGGCGGTCGCGGACATCAGCGAGGAGGACGCCAAGGCGATCGCCGCGCACCCCGTGCTTCGCGAGATTCAAAAGACCAACCGCGAGTTCAGCGATCGACTCCTCGAGGTGACCGACCGGACCAACGAGTTGATCCGGCAAGCCATCGATACCCGTTCCCAGCTCGATCGCGTACGTCAGGTCAAGCGCACGCTCAACGAGCAGATCGAGGCGATTCGTGGCAGCCCGCTGTTGTCACGCATTCTCAACGAGCAGCGTCGCGCCTTGCCCGATGTCGATGAACTGGGCGGCTTGCAGGAAGAGATCGCCGGGACCCGGCTGAGTCAGTTCGATCTGGTCGATCAGCGGGATGCGCTGCGTCACCCCCGCGAACTGGCCGAGAAAAGTCTTGCCGACACCGGCATCGAGGTGACCCCGTCGCTGGTCGACTCGCTGGTGAAACTGTTCCAGTCACGCAGCGAAGTCCTCGAGCAGCTGGATCGGGAATACGGCAATCTGCTGACCGTGGCCATCGACCTCCAGCTCAACCAGGAGCAGCTGGCGGGGCTCACGACATCGATTCGCGGCGCCATCGAGGAGCAGCTGTTCTGGGTTGCCAGTGGCCGTGCGCTCACCCTCAGCTGGTGGCGCGATGTCCCCGACATCCTGATGGGCCAGATCCGCGACGGCGGGTGGCGGCCGGCGCTGGCGAGTTTCTGGCGGGTTCCGGATGCCCGGGCCCTGGCCGTCATCCCCGTCCTGCTGCTGGCGGGGGTGCTGTTGCTGCTGAGACGCCGCATCAAGGTGCGGCTGCTCAATCTGCATGAGCAGATAGGCCGTCTCAAGCGCGATACCCAGATGCACACGCCCCGGGCGATTCTCTACAACGCGCTGCTCGCCGCCCATGGTCCTCTGATGCTGGCGGTGGTTGGCGGCCTGCTGAGGCTCGGTAGCGATGATTTCGCCGAGCGCGTGGGGGAGTCCCTGTTGCAGCTCGCTCTGGCCTGGGGCGTGCTGGGCTGGGCGCGCAGGCTACTGGTGTCCGACGGCGTGGCGACGCGTCACTTCCACTGGTCGGCCGGATACGTGGCGCGCCTGCGTCGCCTGCTGTTCTGGCTCGGGATCTCGCTGATTCCGGTCATACTGATCAGCGGGACCTCGCCTGGCAGCCAGGCCGAGCTGTCCAGCCGCCCCCTGTTCCTGCTGTCGCTGCTGGTCGGATTGCTGGCGATGAGCTGGATCCTGGTGCAGTTGATCCTGGCCCACGTACCCTATTTCGGCCTCAAGCTGTTCCGGCTGCTGTTGGGATTGGCGCTGGCGATGGTACCGCTGGTGCTGGGCGGCCTGATCGTCATGGGCTATGAATATGCCGCCCTGCGGCTGAGCGGCCGCTTCATCAATTCGCTCTATATTTTCGGACTGGGGATTCTGGGCGAGGCAACGGTGGTTCGCGGGCTGGCGGTGGCGCAGCGCCGGCTGGCCTACCGCCGTGCGGTGGCTCGGCGGCGGGCGCAGATACAGGAGGGCGCCGAGGGCGGGCTGGAGGTGGTCGAAGAGCCGCCACTGGACATGGAGCAGGTCAACCAGCAGTCGCTGCGGCTCTCGAAGCTGATTCTGTTCATCGGCTTCACCTTCGCCTTCTACCTGATCTGGTCCGACCTGCTCGAAGTCTTCTCCTATCTCGATCAGGTCAGCGTGTGGGAGATCGAGCGCGGACAGGGCGAGGCGATGACGCTGGACCCGATCACCGTGGCGGATGTGATCATCGCGCTGATCGTGGTGGCGTTGACCATGATGCTGGCGCGCAACCTGCCCGGTCTGCTGGAAGTCATGGTGCTGTCCCGGCTGACGCTGAAGCAGGGGAGCGCCTATGCGATCTCGTCGCTGCTCTCCTACACCATCGTCGGGACCGGCGTGGTGATCTCGCTCGGCACACTCGGGGTCTCCTGGGACAAGCTGCAGTGGCTGGTGGCGGCTCTCGGCGTGGGACTCGGCTTCGGTCTGCAGGAGATCTTCGCCAACTTCATCTCGGGGCTGATCATTCTGTTCGAGCGCCCGATGCGGATCGGGGACACCATCACGCTTGGCCAGCTCCACGGCTCCGTCAGCCGGATTCGTATCCGGGCCACCACGGTGACCGATTTCGATCGGAAAGAGATCATCATTCCCAACAAGACCTTCGTGACCGACCAGTTGATCAACTGGTCACTGTCGGACAACGTGACCCGGGTCGTGCTGACCTACGGCGTGGCGCACGGATCGGACCTCGACGAGGTGCATCGCCTGATGCGCCAGGCGGCGGACGAGAACCGCCGTGTACTGCGGGACCCCGAGCCGCAGGTGTTCTGCATCAGCTACGGGCCGACCTCCTTCAACTTCGAGCTGCGAATCTTCGTCAACGACCTGCTGGATCGGCTCTACGCCAGCGACGAAATCAACCGCCGGCTGGATCTGCTGTTCAAGGAACACGGCATTCGCGTGGCGTTCAACCAGATGGACGTGTGGCTGCACGGCGAGAACGGCCAGTCCGCGCGGGTCCAGAGCGCGGACGGAGAGGGGGCGGCGCTGGGTGCCGCCGCTCCCGCGTCCGGAGCGCCATCCGCCGGCGCGACCCGTTCCCGGCAGGCCCGCAGTGGCGATGACGGTCATCTGGATGACGGCGACGTTGGCGCTGCCGGTTCGGATGGCGGCAGCGACGGGGGTGAGGGCGGCCGCTGACGGGCGGTCAGCGGCGCAGGGCGTGAAGCAGGAATTCGCGATTGCCGTCGCCGCCCACGATCGGGCTCTCCTGCCAATGATCGATCTGCAGGTCGTGTGTCCGGCAGGCCCGCTGCAGGGTCTCGGCCACCGTCGTGTAGAGGGCGGCGTCGCGCACGATCCCCCTGGGATCGACCTTGCCGGGGCCCACTTCGAACTGTGGCTTGACCAGGGAGTAGAGCTCCCCGCCGGCGTGCAGCACCCGGGCGATCTCCGGCAGGATCAGGGTCTGCGAGATGAACGACACATCCATCACCACGACGTCGATGCCCCCCGGGGCGAGCCTCTCCAGGTCGGCGAAGGGGAGCCGGCGCGCATTGACGCCCTCCAGGCAAATGACCCTGTCGTCGTTGCGTAGCGAAGCGTCCAGTTGGTCGTGCCCCACCTCGATCCCGATGATCCGCTCGGCGCCGTAGCGCAGCGCGCAGTCGCTGAATCCGCCGGTGGATTGGCCAATATCGAGCACGGTGAGGCCGTCGAGGCGGCGCGCCAGCGCTTCCAGCAGGGCCTCCAGTTTCAGGCCGGCCCTCGATACATAGCGCTCCTCCGGCGCCTCGGCGATCCTCAGGTCCACGGTGTCCGGCAGTTTCTCCCCCGGTTTCAGCGCCACCCGCCATGCGCTGCCGTCGTTGACGCTGACGTAGCCCTGGCGGATCAGGCGCTGGGCCCGGGTGCGGGAGCGGACGTGGGCGGTAACCAGTTGGTCGAGTCGTGTCATGAGCGGCTCACTCCGTTGCAGCGTCGGGCAGGGGGGATGGGTCGGCAAGGGGGCCGCCGGCGTGCGTCGGCCGGTTGTCGAAGGCCTGCTGCCACTGCTCCAGCAGCGTCTGGCGCTTGAGCCTGTCCAGTGTCGCCAGCAGGCCCGGACCGATCTGAACCGGGCGGATCGCTTCCCCCAACCGATCGCGCAGGTCGGCCGCGGTGCCGACGCCATCGACGGATGGGTGCACGGCACCCAGCGTCGTCTGGGTGGCGAGCAGGCGTTGAGCCGATGCGCTCAGGAGATAGTCGATGAAGCGCCGTGCGGTGTCGGGATGAGGCGCGTCACGCGACATCATGACCAGGCGCTGCAGCACCAGTGCGTAGTCCTGGGGCACGACCATCACCAGCTCGGGATGCTCGGCCACGTAGTCCTGCACATAGGAGCCGATCAGGTTGTAGCCGATCCAGTAGCGCCCGTCGCTGAGCCCCTCGAGCATGGCGGCGGTCGTGGTCTCCAGGGCACTATGGCTATTGCCCAGCGCCTCGACCAGATCCCAGTAGCGGGCGGAGATCCTGGCGTCCTCGATGGCGTAGGTGTAGCCCGCGCCACTTCGCCGCGGATCGTAGGTGACCACGCGATGGTCGAGTTGCCGGGAGTGCTGCCGCAGCAGGCTCAGGAGATCGGCGTGACTCTTGGGTGGGATCATTCGTCGTGCCAGGTCTCGCCGGTAGACCATGACGATGGGTTCGAAGGTGAAGCCGAACAGTTCCTGACGCCAGCGTGCCCAGCTCGGCCAGTCGGCGGCGGCGGCAGAGTCGATGGGGCTCGACAGCCCTTCGTTGGCGAGCTGGTACTGCCAGGGCATCGCGGGAGACATGATCACGTCGGCGCGTGGGGTGTCGCGCTCCTGAAGGACACGTGCGTGCAGCGCCAGTGTCTCCAGGTTGTGATAGTCGATCGCGATGTCGGGGTGGCGGCGATGGAAATCGGACAGCAGCGGCCGAACCTGCGGTGGGTCGAGCACGCCGTAGATGGTCAGGGCGCGAGACGGCTCGGTATCCGCGGCGAAGTGCAAGGTCCTCGCCTGTGCTTGAGTCGTCAGCGCGAGCGCGAGTGCCAGCCATACGACGCCGAGGCGCCGCACGCAGCGCGGCACGCTCAGGTGGCGGTGGGGAAGATCAGGACGACGCATAAGCCAGGACGCTCGGGATGGTCGGGGTTGGCGGTCTGCAGGAGCAGGCGAAGATCGTGGGCGCGTGCGATGCTGTCGACGATCGCCAGGCCGAGTCCGGTGCCATCGCCCGCCTCCTGGCCACGGTGGAAAGGGCGCAGCACCAGCAGGCGCTGGGATTCGGGAATGCCGGGGCCATCATCCGTGACGACCAGCCGCGTCGGGGCGTCGGTGACCTGCACCGTGATCTGGCGGGCGCCGTAGAGCGCGGCGTTCTCGATCAGGTTGTTCAGCGCCTCTTCCAGTTGCCAGTCGGTCGCCGGCACCATCACGGCACGGTCGGGCACGTCGACCCCGAGATCGATGCCGTGACGGTGATGGCGCGCGAATGACTCCCTGACGCAGCGCTGCGCCAGCGCGGCGAGGTCGACCGAACGCTTGGCCGGCGCAGCCTCGGGATTGTTGAGGCGGGTCATCGACAACAACTGGCCGGCCAGTCGCGCCGTCTTGGTGGCGGTGCCATGCATGGTGACGAGCGCTTCCCGCCATGCCGTCGGCTCCGACTGGCGAATGGCCAGCTCCGCGTGCGCCGAAAGCCCCGCCAGTGGCGTGCGCAACTGGTGAGAGGCATCTCCGATGAAGCGCTCCTGATTGGCACGGACGCGGCGCATTCGCGCCAATAGTTCGTTCAACGCCTGGCGCAGCTCCGCCAGTTCGCGGGGCAGCGCCAGTTCGAGCGGGGCGAGGGTGCGAGGATCGCGCTGGCGAATGGCGCGTCTCAGGCGGGTCAACGGCTCCAGTGCGAAGCGCGCCGAGAGCAGCACGACCACCATGGCCAGCGCGGCGATGATCACGATATTGACGAAGCTGGCCAAAAACAGCTGGTTGGCCAGTGCCTGTCGCCCCTCGCGGCTCTGGGCCACCCTGACCTCGAACCGGTCGCTGCGATCCCATCCCTCCAACCGAGAGCGCAACACGCCCAGGCGCAGCGGCATGTCGCGGGATATCACATCGCCGTAGCTCATCTGTCCGGCCTTGGCGGGCGGCAGCGAGGGGAGCGAGCGATTGCCGGTGACGAAGTGACCCTGGGCATCGTAGAGCGCGTAGAACACCCGCTCCTGGGCATCGGTGGCGAGCATCTCCAGTGCCGAAGGCGGCAGGTCCATCCACAATCGACTCTGCTGCCAGCGGACCTGCTCGGCGATGGAGAGCGAGGCGGCGTCGAGCAGCCGGTCGAAGGCGCGGTCCGCGGCCTCGCGGGAGGCGAACCAGGCCTGCAACAGCATGATCGCCACCAGCATGGCCAAGGGACAGAACAGCCAGATCATCAGCCGCCGATAGAGGCTGAGATGCGACAGCCGCCAGCGCCGCAACGGGGTCACTCGGCCTCCAGCAGATAGCCGATGCCCCGAACCGTACGCAGGGTGACGTCGGAGTCGGCGAGTCGCCGGCGCAGGCGGTGGACGTAGACTTCGATGGCGTTGTCCCCGACCGGTTCCCCGGCGAACGCCTCCTCGAGCAGACGCGCCTTGTCCACCGGTTCCCCCGCATACCGGATCAGGCAGGCCAGCAGGCGATGTTCCCGCGGCGGCAGTGGCAGGGCGGCGTCTCCCAGCGTGAAGTGCTGGCGATGGCGGTCGAGTCGCAGCGAGCCCAGCGAGATCGATTCGCTCTGGTCGTTCTGGCGACGGCGCAACAGCGCGCGGACCCGTGCTTCCAGCTCGTCGAGCGCGAACGGCTTGGCCAGATAGTCGTCCGCGCCCAGGTCGAGCCCCCTGACGCGATCCTCGATGGCGGCTCTTGCGGTCAGGATCAGCACCGGCGTCTGTCGATCGCGCGAGCGCAGCGCCGCCAGCACGTCCAGGCCGCTGCGGGTCGGCAGGTTGAGGTCGAGGAGAATGAGATCGTAATCGTGATCGATCGACAACCGGGCAAGGGCTTCGCCGCCATCGCCTATCCGCTCGATACGTTGGTTGTCGACCGCCAGCGTTGCGGTGAGCGTGCTGGCGAGCAGAGGATCATCCTCTATCAGCATCAACTTCGGTGCCATGGAGAACTCCTGCAGGTGAAGAGGGGGAGGCACGTGACTCGGGTGAGGCGATTGTAAACGAATCGATTCGCTGGGCATTGAACTTTAGTTGGCTTTTGCTGCTCGGCCGTTGACCGTTACAAGGCTTCACCCTAATTTCCGCTGACGGGAACAATGTTCTACCTTACGAAACTGTAAGGTTGGCGTCAGCCACGAACAACTCCGCTCCATCAGCGAGGAGAAGCAATCATGTTTGCAGCCAGAACAATCCAGTGGGTGGCCACTGCGGCCTTGGCCCTGACCGCCAGCAGCGCCATGGCATTCGAGCCTGCCGGCAAGGTCGAGTGTATCGCGCCTTCCGATCCGGGCGGCGGCTGGGACTTTACCTGCCGCAGCGTGGGCAACGTGCTCGAGGAGCTTGATCTGGTGCCGGCCAGCGTCCAGACCATCAACATGGCAGGGGCGGGTGGTGGCGTTGCCTTTGCCCACACCGTGAGCAAGCGCAAGGGCGACGACCAGCTGCTGGTGGCCGCCTCCACCGCCACCACCACGCGTCTGGCCCAGAACCAGTTTCCGGGCATGGACGCCGACATGGTCAACTGGATCGGCGCGGTGGGCGCGGACTACGGCGTCATCGCGGTCTCCAAGGACTCCCCCTACCACGACCTCAACGAGCTGATGGAGGCGATGAAGAAGGATCCGCGTGCGGTCAAGTTCGCCGGCGGTAGCGCCAACGGCGGCTGGGACCATCTCAAGGTACTGATCGCGGCCAAGGCGGCCGGGGTCGAGAACCTGCCGCGTATTCCCTATCTCTCCTACAACAACGGCGGTGAGGCGATGACCCAGGTCATCGGCGGTCACGTCGATGCCTTCACCGGCGATGTCACCGAAACCCAGGGCTTCCTCAAGTCGGGCGACCTGCGCGTGCTGGCAGTGCTCTCCGACGAGCGCCTGCCGGGCGATCTTTCCGACATCCCCACCGCCAAGGAGCAGGGCATCGATGCTGTCGGGCCCAACTGGCGCGGTTTCTACATGCCGGCCGACATCGACGACGACGCCAAGCAGTACTGGGTCGATGCCGTCGACAAGCTCTACGCCA